>CAJAFJ010000710.1 GCA_903938955.1 uncultured beta proteobacterium
CCCGGCCTTTGGAGGCGGTGAACAGGTCGTTGCGGCTCGGGTCATAAATGACGGCTTGTTCAATCTTGCCCTTGAACGCCAGCGCGATACTGACGCAGTACACCGGCAAGCCGTGGATGAAGTTGGTGGTGCCGTCCAGCGGGTCGATGATCCACATGAAATCGGAATCTTGCACCCCATGTTCGCGGCCGGATTCTTCAGCCCAGATACCGTGGTCGGGGTAGGCGGTCAGCAAGGTCTCGATGATGGCGGCTTCAGCGGCCTGGTCGACTTCGGTGACGAAGTCATTGACCTGTTTTTGCGAGATGCGAACTGCCTCGACGTCCAGCGCGGCACGGTTGATGATGGAACCTGCAGCGCGGGCGGCCTTGACGGCCACGTTGATCATGGGATGAAGATTGGGGGATGCCATAAATTTTTAGATGTTTGTGGTGCCGACCGGGAGGTCTGCAACCAGCTAACCAAGAACAGGGGGAGCAGCTGTACGGCGATGCGTGCAGCGACAATAGCTGGATTTTACCCGCCCCGGTCAATTTTCCAAATTCGAGCCCATGCAAACACGATTTATTCTGATCAACACCAGTCACGCCGGCAATGTGGGCGCCGCTGCACGCGCCATGAAAACCATGGGCTTTACCGATCTGGTGCTGGTGGCGCCACGCTGGGCCAATGTGCTCAACCGCGAAGAAACCATCCAGCGTGCCAGCGGGGCGCTGGATGTGCTCAAAAATGCCCGCATCGTCGCCACGCTGGACGAAGCGCTGGAGGGCATGACCCATTTGTGCGCCACCGCCATGACGCCGCGCGATTTTGGTCCACCCATGCTGACGCCGCGCGAGCATTTTGAAGCCCTGGCCCACAAGGAGCGTCTGGCACAAGCGGCACGCGGGCAGGCGACCGGTATGGCACCTCTGCACGACGGCAGCGAGTCGGTGTCAGAGGCCCCCTTGCCGCAGCAAGGGGTGGCGTTTCTGTTTGGTTGTGAGCGCTATGGCATGAGTAACGAAGACGTTTACCGCTGCCATGTGGCCTTGAACATCCCGAGCTCCCCCCAATTTGGCTCGCTCAACCTCGCGGCGGCCTTGCAGGTGGTGGCTTACGAATGGCGCCTGGCTTTGGGGGGTTACGGCGATGCCGGTGCTACTGAAGGTGCTGAGCCGGTTGATGCGGCCACCCCGGTAACAGGCGCATCGGCAGAGGGCTCATCCCGATTTGATCTGCTGGCCGATGCCAGCCAAATGGCGGGCATGCTGGCGCATTGGGAGCGGTCCTTGATTGCGGTGGGTTTTTTGGACCCGCAGGCGCCCAAGAAATTGATGCCCCGGCTCAACCAGCTGTTCAACCGCGCGGGCCTCACGCAAGGTGAAATTCATATTTTGCGCGGCATCGCCAAAATGATTGACCCGACCGCGAGCGGTGCCAAGGCCCTGCCAGACACGGCAGCACCTACAAAAAGCTAGACTTCATTTATGTTTTCACGACTCCGTTCCGATATTCAATGCATTCTTGAGCGCGACCCGGCAGCCCGCACCGCTTGGGAGGTGCTGACGTGCTACCCCGGCTTGCACGCGGTGTTTTTTCACCGGCAGGCCCATTGGTGCTGGACCCATGGCATGAAGTGGCTGGGTCGGTTTATTTCCCACATCGCCCGTTTTTTCACCGGCATTGAAATCCACCCCGGCGCCAAAATCGGCGAGCGCGTGTTTTTTGACCACGCCATGGGCGTGGTGGTGGGGGAAACTGCTGAAATTGGCGACGGTTGCACCATTTACCAAGCGGTGACGCTGGGCGGCACCTCGCTCTACAAAGGCGTCAAACGCCACCCCACGCTGGGACGCAACGTGGTGGTGGGGGCGGGTGCCCAAGTGCTGGGCGGCTTCACGGTAGGCGATGGCGCCAAGATCGGCTCCAACGCCGTGGTGACCAAGCCGGTGCCCGCAGGCGCTACGGCGGTGGGCAATCCGGCCCGCATCATCCAGGCTGATCTGGATGTGAAGCGCGAGGAAGCTGCCTCCAAAATGGGTTTCTCAGCCTACGGCGTGACGCAAAACGACGATCCGCTGAGCCAGGCGATGCGCGGCTTGATCGACAACGCGGGCTCGCAAGAGCACCAGATTGCGATGCTGTGGAAGGCGATTGACATGCTGCAGGCGAATCGCTCCGCGACCGATTGCGTCCCTTGCGACGCTGCGTTGAATGAGAATTTTGAAGCCGACAGGCTGAATCAGCTGGTCGGTAAATAAAGCTCAGTCAGGCGGCTGTAGGCCGAATCGCTGTTTTGGGCCGAAACGCCTTGCACACCTCGTCATGGGTTTCCAGGTAGGGCCCGCCGATCAGGTCCACGCAGTAAGGCACGGCGGCAAAGATGCCGGCCATGATGGATTGGCCCTCGCCATCGCGCAGGCCTTCCAGCGTCTCTGCAATCGCTTTCGGTTGGCCTGGCAGGTTGATGATCAGGCTCTGGTCGCGAATCACCGCCACTTGACGTGACAGGATCGCAGTCGGCACAAATTTCAAGCTGATCTGGCGCATTTGTTCGCCAAACCCCGGCATCTCCTTGTGCGCCACCGCCAGCGTGGCCTCAGGTGTGACATCGCGCAGGGCAGGGCCGGTGCCGCCGGTGGTCAGCACCAATGCGCAGCCAGCATCGACCAGCTCAATCAACGTGGCGCTGATGGTGGCTTGCTCGTCCGGGATCAGGCGTGGCTCAAACTGCAGCGGGTTTTTCAGGGCGCGGGTCAACCAGTCTTGCAGGGCCGGCAAGCCTTTGTCCACGTAGACGCCGGTGGACGCCCGGTCGCTGATGGACACGATGCCAATTTTGACCGGATCGAAGGTGACAGTGAGTGGGGTCGTCATCGCAATTTTCCTGAAGCAACGCAGGGGCGGTGCGCCCATGCGACGCGGGGTTTATTCAGCCGGTTCGTCGTCCGCCAGTTGCTCACGCACCATCTGAAAGATGTCGCGGTAGGCGCGGCCATGGCGCACGGCTTCACCGGGTTGCGCCGGAACCGCATCTTTGCGGGCCTGGCGAATCAGGGCGCGCAGTTGTTGCGAGTCGGTGTCGGGGCATTTGATGAGCCACTCGCCGAAAGCCTCGTCATTGGCCATCAACCGGTCACGCCAGGTCTCGGCCAGGTGAAGCACCAGGTTGTCATGCGCGGAGCCGCTGAATTGATCGGACACGGCGGCGCGGACAGCTTCCAGCGTCTCGGGGTCAAGCAGGCGCATTTGCTTGCCGATGAACTGCATCTGGCGGCGCTTGCCTTCAAAGTTGGTGATGCGGTTGGCTTCGACCACGGCGTCCTTGAGTTTTTCGGTCAAGGGCAGCCGCTTCATCCACGCGGCGCGCAGCGTCAGCAGGTCTTCACCCAGCTTTTGCAGCTCCAGGCTTTCGCGTTTGAGATCGGTGCGGCTTTGGTCGTCAGTGCCTTTGAGCTCGCGTTTGAGTTCGAGGTCGCGTTCGCTGCCTTCGGCGACGAATTCACCTCTGACGAAGTAGCCTTTTTTGAATTTGCGTGACATGGTAGGGAAAATGAGAGAGACGGGCACAGCGTGCCACAGAGCCAAGTATCATAGCCGCCGATATGAAGAAACCCAATACGACCCCCACCCCGTCCTGCGCTGACACCGGCTTCAGCTACAGCCGCCCCTATTTTGAGGCATTGGTGGACACCGCCCTGGCCCATGCCAAGAAGCTCGGTGCCACCGATGCGGGTGCAGAGGCGTCTGAAGGGTGCGGCCTGAGCGTGTCTGTGCGCAAAGGCGAACTGGAGAACGTCGAGCGCAACCGCGACAAGTCGCTGGGCGTCACGGTGTACGTCGGCAAACGCCGGGGCAATGCCAGTACCTCGGACTTTTCCAACGCGGCGATTCAACAAACGGTGCAGGCCGCGTATGACATTGCACGTTTCACGGCGGCCGACCCGACGGCCGGTTTGCCCAGTGCCAAAGACGTGGCGACCGAGTCCAAGCAGCGCACCGATCTGGATTTGTTTTATCCCTGGGCTGTGACCAGCGAGCAGGCGGCCGAGTTGGCCATGGTCTGCGAAGCGGCCGCCTTGCAGACGGACAAGCGCATCACCAACAGCGAAGGCGCCAGCGTGTCGGCGCAGCAGTCGCATTTTTTCAGTGCCCACACGCGCGGCTTTCGCGGCGGCTATGCCAGTTCGCGCCACTCGCTGTCGGTGTCGCCCATTGCCGGCAAGGGCGACGACATGCAGCGCGATGCCTGGTACAGCTCCATGCGCAACGCGAATGATTTAGCCTCACCCGAAGCGGTGGGGCGCTATGCCGCCGAGCGAGCGTTGAGCCGCCTGAAGTCGCGCAAGATTGCCACCACCGAATGCCCGGTATTGTTTGAATCGCCGTTGGCCGCCGGTTTGCTGGGCAGTTTTGTGCAGGCCATCAGTGGCGGCGCCTTGTACCGCAAGAGTTCATTTTTGCTGGACTCGCTGGGCAAGCAGGTGTTGCCCAAGCACATTGATATTCTGGAAGATCCGTTTGTCAAACGCGGTAAAGGCAGCTCGCCGTTTGATGACGAGGGCGTCAAGGTCAAGGCGCGCCAAGTGGTTGAAGCCGGTTGCGTGCAAGGCTATTTTCTGGGCAGCTACTCGGCCCGCAAATTGGGCATGAAGACCACCGGCAACGCGGGTGGTTCGCACAACCTGGTGCTGCGCTCGCGCCACACCCGTGCAGGCGACGACCTCGACGCCATGATCCGCAAACTCGGCACCGGCCTGCTGGTCACCGAGCTGATGGGCCAAGGCGTGAACTACGTCACCGGCGACTATTCACGCGGTGCCAGCGGCTTCTGGGTCGAAAACGGCCGCATTGCCTATCCGGTGCATGAGATCACCATTGCTGGCAATATGAAGGCCATGCTCAAGGGCATCAAGGCCGTGGGTGCCGACACCTACAACTACGGTGCCAAGACCATCGGTTCGGTCCTGATCAACCGCATGAAGGTCGCAGGGAGTTAATTAACCCGCCAGCGCGGCTTTAACGGCGGCTGAAATTTGGCCCATCTCGGCCTTGCCGGCCAGGCGGGTCTTGGCGGCGCCCATCACCTTGCCCATGTCGCCCGGGCCCGCGTTGCGGCCCAGTTCAACCGCCAACTCGGCGACGATGGCTTTCACCTCGGTACCGACTTCTTCGGCGCTCAGGCGCTGCGGCAGGTAAACCTCCAGCACCTTGATCTCGGCGGCTTCTTTGTCGGCCAGGTCCATGCGGTTGGCTTGGGTGAAGGCTGTGATCGAGTCTTTGCGTTGCTTGATGAGTTTGTCGACGATGGCGATCATGATGGTGTCGTCGATCACAACGCGTTCATCCACTTCTTTTTGCTTGGCAGCCGCCAACAGCAAACGGATGGTGCCCAGGCGCTCGCTGTCTTTGGCGCGCATGGCGGTTTTCATGTCTTCGGTGATTTGGTCTTTGAGTGACATTGGGTGGCGTCCTTAAGGTGTGAGGGGGGAATGGCGATCAGGCATAAAAAAAGCCCACCTGAGCGTCCCCGGTGAGCTTTTTTTGAGCCTTTGCAGACTCTGACCCAGTAGGGCAGCTTGGCTTCGTTAGATGTAACGAGCGGCTGTCCTGCAAGGTTTTTAGTACATCTTCTTGGGCAACTGCATGGCGCGAATGCGCTTGTAGTTGCGCTTGACGGCAGCTGCCTTCTTGCGCTTGCGCTCAGCAGTTGGCTTTTCGTAGAACTCGCGTGCGCGCAAGTCAGTCAAAAGGCCGAGCTTTTCAATGGTGCGCTTGAAGCGGCGAAGGGCTACGTCAAAGGGTTCGTTCTCTTTTACACGGATGGTTGTCATTAGTTCAAATTATCCAGAATGTGCATGCTTCTATCAAAGGGAGATCGAGCCATTTGACGAACTTCACGCGATTTTCCCCGCTTTAAGGTTGATCAGGCAGCGGGGGTTTGCCAGCAAAGCCTAGGATTATAGCGTCACTTCAAAATGCGCTTTGATATTCATCATGTTGGCCCAGACTTGGGGAGAAGCCTGGCTGCCAAACCCTGTGCGCAGGCAAAGCCGCTGGCCCAGGCCCACTGGAAGTTGTAGCCACCCAGCCA
>CAJAFJ010000711.1 GCA_903938955.1 uncultured beta proteobacterium
AACCCTCCGCGGGTTCGAATCCCGCCTGATCCGCCAGCAATTTAATAAAAACGGACCTTCGGGTCCGTTTTTATTTGTCTTCAAACTTCTTTCCAGCTTTGATTGAAGTGGTTAAATCAGATCCTTCATAAAACTTTGGGCGCCTCAATAAAACGCCCGTTTTTGGATCAACAGCGCCGCATGCCGTGAAACCTGCGGTCGGTTCCAGTTCACGCTGAACCAGGTCAAAGTATCAAAGGAAATCCACATGTCTGCCGTACTTTCTACCGTGGGCGATGACTTCGGTCAGGACCGCCAGGTCGCGCAATTGCGCATTCCCCCTCATTCGATAGAGGCCGAATCCAGCGTGCTGGGCGGGCTTTTGCTGGACAACGCGGCTTGGGACCGGGTGGGCGATTTACTCTCCGAGCGCGATTTTTACCGCTATGAACACCGCTTGGTTTTTACTGCTATTGGTACGCTGGTCAATGGCTCCAAGCCCGCTGACGTGATCACGGTCTTTGAGCAGTTGCAAAACCAGGGCAAAGCTGAAGAGATTGGTGGGTTGGCGTACCTCAGTTCACTGGCGCAGTACGTGCCCAGTGCTGGCAATATTCGCCGTTATGCCGAGATCGTTCGCGAGCGCTCGGTGCTGCGCAAGCTGGTCACCGCCAGTGACGAAATATCTACCAATGCATTTAACCCCAAGGGGCGACCGGTCGCCGCCATTCTGGATGAGGCGGAGCAAAAAATCTTCAATATTGGGGAAGAGGGCGCACGCAACAAACAGGGTTTTCAGGCCATGGACACACTGGTCGTCGATCTGCTGGATCGGGTCCAGGAGATGGCGGATAACCCCAATGACGTGACCGGCGTGCCCACTGGTTTTTACGATCTTGACCGGATGACGGCCGGTTTTCAGGCCGGTGACTTGATTGTGCTGGCGGCGCGGCCTTCGATGGGTAAAACTGCGCTGGCCATCAATATTGCTGAGCATGTGGCCTTGAATGAGGGGTTGCCGGTAGCGGTGTTCTCAATGGAAATGGGCGCCGCCCAGCTCGCCGTGCGTATCGTGGGCTCGATTGGTCGAATCGATCAGGGCCACTTGCGTACCGGCAAACTGACAGATGAAGAGTGGCCGCGTTTGACCGAAGCGATTGAGAGACTGCGCACTATTTCTCTGCATATTGATGAATCAGCCGGCTTGACCTCCAGCGAGTTGCGTGCCAACGCGCGGCGCCTGTCGCGCCAGTGCGGTAAGCTGGGTTTGATCGTGGTCGATTACTTGCAGTTGATGAGCGGCTCCAGTAACGATGGCGAAAATCGCGCCACCGAGCTGGGTGAAATTTCACGTGGTTTGAAAATGCTGGCCCGAGAACTGCAATGCCCGGTGATTGCCTTGTCGCAGTTGAACCGAAGCGTCGAGCAACGCCCCGACAAGCGCCCGATGATGAGTGACTTGCGCGAGTCCGGCGCCATTGAGCAGGATGCGGACATCATCATGTTCATTTACCGCGACGAGTACTACACCAAGGATGCCTGCAAAGAGCCTGGCGTGGCCGAGGTCATCATCGCCAAGCAACGTAACGGCCCGACCGGCGTTGTTAAGTTGGCATTCTTGCGGCAGATCACCAAATTTGAGTCACTGGCCTCAGGCGGTAGCGGCGACTTTTAAATCCCGCTGCGCAAGCCTTTGAACCAATGTTGATCGTGCGTGAGTCGCAATTTATTCAATAGCGACTCAGCACTACCTACAAAACTTCGCTGGCGAAATCAGCCAGGCGCGAGCGTTCGCCGCGCGCCAGGGTGATGTGCCCGCCATGCGCCCAGCCCTTGAATTTATCCACCGCAAAGGTCAAGCCTGACGAGCCTTCGGTCAGGTAGGGCGTATCGATCTGGGCCAGATTGCCCATGCAGATAATTTTGGTGCCCGGACCAGCGCGGGTAATCAGCGTCTTCATCTGCTTGGGCGTCAAATTTTGTGCTTCGTCGATGATGACGTACTTGTTTAAAAAGGTGCGCCCGCGCATGAAGTTCATGCTCTTGATCTTGATGCGACTGCGAATGAGTTCACTGGTGGCGGCACGGCCCCATTCGCCAGCGCTGGTGTCGGTTTTACCCAGAACCTCTAGGTTGTCATCCAGCGCACCCATCCAGGGGCCCATTTTTTCTTCTTCGGTGCCTGGCAAGAAGCCAATATCCTCACCCACGCTGACCGTGGCCCGCGTCACGATGATCTCGGTGTAGCGCCGGTCATCCAGCACCTGGGTCAGGCCCGCTGCCAGCGCCATCAGGGTTTTGCCGGTCCCCGCCGTGCCTGTCAGTGTGACGAAGTCAATCTCGGGGTCCATCAGCAGGTTGATGGCGAAGAACGGCAGCACTGGCACCAGGCGCAGCGTGAAGAGATAGAAGGCCCCGTCCCGTGCGATGCCGCGATCCACCTCAGCCAGGCGTGCCCCGAAGCGTGACTTCACGGCCCCGCGCAGCAGGTGGCGCGACACCAGCATGGCCAGCATGGCCCCGAGGGTGGAAGCGAAGGACACCACCAGGGTGCCC
>CAJAFJ010000712.1 GCA_903938955.1 uncultured beta proteobacterium
CAAATGGCTGTAATTACCGCAAGCATGGTCGCCGAACTGCGTGCAAAAACAGATGCTCCCATGATGGAGTGCAAAAAAGCATTGACTGAAGCTGAAGGCGACATGGCCAAAGCTGAAGAGTTGTTGCGTGTCAAGTTGGGTAGCAAGGCTGGCAAGGCCGCCAGCCGTATCACGGCAGAAGGCGTTGTTACCAGCTATATTGCTGACGGCGTCGGCGCTTTGCTCGAAGTGAACTGCGAAACTGACTTTGTGACCAAAAACGACAGCTTTTTGGCGCTTGCCAACGCCGCTGCTGAACTGATCGCCAAGAACAACCCCGCTGATGTCGCTGCCTTGGGCGCGCTGCCTTACACGCAAGACGGCTTTGGCCCCACGTTGGAAGATGTGCGCAAAGGTTTGATCGGCAAGATCGGTGAAAACATGAGCTTCCGCCGCTTCAAACAATTTGGCGCTGAGTCCAAAGTGGCTGCTTATTTGCACGGCACGCGTATCGGTGTGGTCGTTGAATTCGAAGGTGATGAAGCGGCTGCCAAAGACGTTGCCATGCACGTTGCGGCCATGAAGCCTGTTGCCTTGTCCAGCGCGGATGTGCCTGCTGAGCTGGTTGCTCGTGAGCGCTCGGTGGCGGCTGCCAAAGCAGCTGAAGATGCGGCTGTCGCGACGGCTGCTGGCAAGCCGGTTCAGTCGGCTGAAATCGTTGCCAAGCGCATCGACGGCGGCGTGCAGAAATACCTCAAGGAAGTGTCTTTGTTCAACCAGTCTTTCGTTAAGAACGACAAGTTGACCGTTGAGCAAATGCTCAAGGCCGCTGGTACGACGGTCAAGGGTTTCACCTTGTACGTTGTGGGTGAAGGCATCGAGAAGAAGGTTGACGATTTCGCTGCTGAAGTCGCTGCCCAGGTCGCTGCTGCCCAGCAAGCTGCCTAAACGTCCATCAGACAAGCGCAAGCCGCTTTCCAACTATCCAGATTCAGCTTGAGATCCTCGGGTTGAATCTGGATTTATTCCATTAAATATTCACCACCTCAAGGAACCCATCATGACCATCGCTCAACCAGCCTACAAGCGCATATTGCTCAAGCTGTCGGGTGAGGCCCTGATGGGCGATGACCAGTTTGGCATCAACCGTGACACCATTGTTCGCATGGTGGAAGAGGTCGCCGAGGTGACTCGCCTTGGTGTTGAAGTGGCGGTGGTGATTGGTGGCGGCAATATTTTTCGCGGTGTGGCAGGCGGGTCGGTTGGTATGGACCGGGCCACGGCGGATTACATGGGGATGCTGGCCACGGTCATGAACGCCCTGGCCTTGGGTGATGCCATGCACAAGGCCGGGCTGACGGCCCGTGTCATGTCCGCCATTGCGATTGACCAGGTGGTCGAGCCTTATGTTCGCCCCAAAGCCTTGCAGTACCTCGAAGAGGGCAAGGTGGTTATTTTTGCCGCCGGCACAGGCAATCCATTTTTCACGACCGATACCGCTGCCGCTTTGCGCGGGGCTGAAGTCGGCGCTCAAATTGTGCTGAAGGCGACCAAGGTAGACGGCGTCTATACCGCCGATCCCAAGAAGGATCCGCTGGCGACCCGCTACAGCAAGTTGTCGTTTGATGAAGCCATGTCGCAAAACCTGGGCATCATGGATGCCACAGCGTTTGCCTTGTGCCGTGACCAAAAGCTGCCCGTGAAAGTCTTCTCCATTTTCAAGCATGGCGCTCTCAAGCGCGTGGTGATGGGTGAAGATGAAGGCACCTTGGTTTATGCCTGATCATGTCAAAATTGTGGCGCGTCACCAGCGTCGTTTGAACAGTCAAGTAAGGAGAGAAACATGACGATTGCCGAGATTAAAAATACGGTTGAAGTCAAGATGGACTTGTCCATTGCTGCCTTCAAAAACAACCTCACCAAAATTCGCACCGGCCGGGCCAACCCCGCGCTGCTGGATTCCGTTCAGGTGGATTATTACGGCTCATTGGTGCCGATCAGCCAGGTGGCCAATGTGTCGCTGCTGGATTCCCGCACGGTCAGTGTTCAGCCTTGGGAAAAAGGCATGGGCGCCAAGATCGAGAAAGCCATTCGCGACAGCGATCTGGGTCTCAATCCGTCGTCAATGGGCGATTTGATCCGTGTCCCGATGCCCGCAATGTCCGAAGAGCGTCGCAAGGAACTCACCAAAATCGTGCGCAACGAAGGGGAGAGTGCCAAGGTCTCCGTGCGCAATCTGCGCCGTGATGCCAACGAGGCGGTTAAGAAAGCCGTCAAGGACAAACTGGCCTCTGAAGACGATCAAAAACGCTCGGAGTCAGAC
>CAJAFJ010000713.1 GCA_903938955.1 uncultured beta proteobacterium
GCTTGAGCGCGATGCGCACCCGGTAAGCGGCTGAACTGCGAAAGTAGGTGTAAAGCTGGAGCATGGCGTGAATTCCTGAGGGGTTGTGCGACACGGTAGACGCTGCCACTGTAGCCGAGCGGCCCCGTTCCCCCGCTACCATTCACGGCATGAAAAACCCCCAGCCCCCCGCCCGCGCTGCTTGTCCCTGCGACAGCGGTCTACTTTATGCTGATTGCTGCGGCCCCTGGCACGCCGGTCTGGCCAGCGGCGTGCATGCGCCCACGCCTGAGGCGCTGATGCGCTCGCGCTACAGCGCCTATGTGCTGGGTTTGCTGGACTATCTGTTGGCCACCTGGCACGCATCGACTTCGCCGGGCGATCTGGAGCTGCCACCGGTGAAATGGCTGGGGCTGGAGGTGCGCCACGCCGAGGCCGTGGGCGATGCCGGGGTGGTGGAGTTTGTCGCCCGCTGCCGCGACAGTTCTGGCGCCCAACGCATGCACGAGACCAGCCGCTTTGTACGCCAGGACGGGCGTTGGTTTTACATCGACGGGGTGGTCGATGAGGCGTGATTTTTGCTAACTAACCAGTCGCTTGCGCGGCTATGAAATGCCACGTCTTGATGAGCTTTGCACCATGGCCCAAGCGATGACTTGGGCGACAACGTCCAATGCACGCTTGCGGTCGAGGAATCCCGGGTCGATCATGCCGTAGCGGGCTTCAACGGCGTAAGGATTGAGTTCATCCAGCCAGTCCGAGGCTGGAGGCGCTTCCAAGCCATGTTCTTCCAGCAAGTCAAGCAAAGTCACCAAGTCGTGGGTGCGCCGAAATTCAATCGTATGGGCACTCAGCACCGCTTTGATGGATTTTTCAGCCGCTTGTTGCGCATGAAAACCTATCACGGCATCACCAATGCCAAGACCCGTCGCGAGCAAAACGCACGCTGCCAAATCCTGGCGGGCAGAGTCCAGCATCAACTCTGGAACTGTTTTTGAGTTAGCCATGAACCACGTGGCCCTCTTTTAGCGCCCAATAAAGCGCGGTGCCGGGTTGTTTGCCCCAGGCGTTGACCTCCTCGCGGGAGTACACCAGCACATCGGCCGGGACGCGCAGTGGTCGCAAGGCGCGACGCAAACGAACCATCTCTCTGGCACGATTTTCAACCGTCGGCTCAATCACCAAAAAGTCCAGGTCAGACCCTTCATCCGCATCGCCGCGCGCGTGTGACCCAAACAGAATAATCTGCTGGGCCTGCGGAGCAGCTTGCGCCAAGGCGCGTATGGCAGAGGTTATTTTGGCGGCGTCCATGCTGGCACTTTAGCCCAAATGTTTGCCCACAATCCCGGCCAGCTCAAACATCGTCACCTGCGGCTTGCCAAACACCGCCAGCAGTTTGGCGTCGGCGTTGATGGCGCGCTTATTTGACGCGTCTTGCAGGTTGTTGGCCTTGATGTAGTCCCACAGTTTCTTGATGACCTGCGGGCGGGCGATGGCTTCACTGCCGATGACGGCGGCCAAGGCCTCGCTGGGCTGTGCACCGGCGGCAGGGGCCTTGGTGGATGCTTTGCGTGTCACTTTGACCGCGGCGGTTTTGGTCGCTGTTTTTTTGGCGGCGGCTTTCTTTGCCGGTGCTTTTTTGGCTGCAGCGCCTGTAGCACCTGCGCGAGCCGCTACTGCTTTGGTAGCGCCAGCGGCGGTCTTGCGGGGCGGGAATTTGCTCGGTGCAAATTCAAAGTTCACCTTGCCCGCCTCGGCGTCCCACGCCAGCATGGCCTTGAAGCCGCGGCGCGTGCGCATCGAGACAAACTTGTCCATCAGGTCGGTCTTGCCGGTAGCAAGCAGCTTGCTCATCTGCTCGCGCTCAATCGGTTGCTGCAGGATGATCTGGCCGCTCTTGAAGTCACAGCTGGGGGTGGGCTGCGCCAGCGTGGGAACGGCTTTTTCGCAGACGTAGTTTTTGCCCTGTTCAAACACCGGGCTGCCGCATTTGGGGCAGGCGCCCAGTGATTCCTGGCCGCTGAAGTCGATCAACTCGCCGGATTCCTCGCCCTTTTTGTCGTCGCCAAAATCGAATTCGAGTTTGTAGTTCTTGGCTTCTTCGTCAAACTTGATGACCATCTCGGCCACAAAGGGCCAGCCGGCTTTGGAGCGGAAACCGCTTAACGGGCCAATCTTGCGGTCACGCAAAAATTGCTCCACTTCGGCCGCTTCAAAGGTGCGCCCGGCCGGGGTTTTGCCAAACGAGAAGCCGCAGCCTTCGCTATGGCCGTCCAAGCCGGTGCAGGTGTAGCGGCGGTAGTTTTCTTTCACGATACCGCCGCAGTTCGGGCAGGGACTGCTGAGCGTGGCGAAGTCGCCGGGGACGGTGTCTCGGTCGTATTCCTTGGCTTTTTTGACCATGTGCTCGGTCATGGCGGCAATCTCGGCCATGAAGGATTCGCGGCTGAGCTTGCCCTGCTCCATTTGCGCCAGCTTGTATTCCCACTCGCCGGTGAGTTCGGCTTTGGTCAATTCTTCGACCTCCAGGCCACGCAAGAGCGTCATCAGCTGCATGGCTTTGGCGGTGGGGATCAACTCGCGGCCTTCGCGCAGCATGTATTCTTGGGCAATCAAGCCCTCAATAATGCTGGAGCGGGTAGCAGGCGTGCCCAGACCTTTTTCCTGCATGGCTTCGCGCAGTTCGTCGTCTTCCACA
>CAJAFJ010000714.1 GCA_903938955.1 uncultured beta proteobacterium
GACCCTGCCGCGCGACGCCAACGGTAAATTAGCCGCCTCAAGCCTGGCCGGGCTGCGTGCCACCCACCTTGCCACGAGAACCTGAGATGCCTGTCGTCCCCCTGCCCTTTGCTGCGGACCACCCGGTGTTTGCTGGCCATTTCCCGGGGCACCCGATCGTGCCCGGCGTACTGCTCTTGGATTGGGCGCAAGCGGCCATCGAAGCGCAACTTGGTCAGCGCGTCCAGGCACTGGCCGAAGCCAAATTCCACAGCCCGGCCAGCCCCGCCGACGTACTGGAACTCGATTTCGACATCGGCGCCGCCGCCGTACGCTTCGAGATCCGCAGCGCCACGCGCAAGATTGCCAGCGGCCGCTTTCCTTTGCCATCCTGTGTTGTCGCATGAGCGAGCCAAGCACCCCAAAACAGGCGAACGACAAGCCGGCATGGATGCAGCGCAAAGAGCGCGGCAGCTTTTTCCTGCTCCAGCTGATGAGTCGCATTTCCCTGTTTTTTGGACGCCGCCTCTCGCGTATCGTGGTCTATGGCATTGCCCTGTACTTTCTGCTGGCCGTACCTGCCGCCCGCCAAGCCTCGCGCAGTTACCTGGCGCGCGCGCTGCAGCGCCCCGCCACCTGGGGCGACCTGTACCGGCACATCCTGGCGTTTGCCAGCACCATCCATGACCGTTTCTACCTGCTCAACGGCCAGACTGACCTGTTTGACATCCAGGTGTTTGGCGAGACACCGATCATCGATCACCAAGGCAAGAGCCAGGGCATGCTGCTGTTTGGCGCGCACATGGGCAGCTTTGAAGTCTTGCTCAACCATGGCCGCAGTAACGGCTTCAACTCCTGCATTGCGATGTACCCGGAAAACGCCCGGCAGCTCAACCGCGCGCTGGCGGCCATCAATCCGGAAGCCATCACCGGCATCATTGCTCTGGGCCAGATGGATTCCATGCTGACCATCCACCACAAGCTGGAAACCGGCGCCATGGTCGGCATCCTGGCGGACCGTGCCGCGGGCCCGGACCAGTACCTCACCCTGCCGTTTTTGGGTGCGCCGGCACGCTTTCCGACCGGCCCCTTCCGCATGGCGGCCATGCTGGGGCACCCGGTCTTCTTCATGACCGGACTCTACTGCGGCGGCAATCGTTATGAGGTGCACTTCGAGCCGCTGGCCGATTTTGCCGAAATCCCGCGCCACCAACGTGATGCAGTAGTCCGCGAGACCTTGCAAAAATACGTCGCCACGCTGGAGCGACACTGCAAGGCCGCGCCCTACAACTGGTTCAATTTCTTCGAATTTTGGGAGTCGGCGCCATGAAAAACAAACACCGCGTGCTGCCGCTGGTGCTCTGGCTGACCGGCATGCTGGCCTGCCTGCTGGTCATTTTTCAAACCCACTTTGTGGCGGATTTGTCGGCCTTCATGCCGCGCACACCCAACGCGCGCCAGCAACTTCTGATCGACCAATTGCGCGATGGCGCCGTGGCACGGTTGATCATGATGGGTATCGAAGGCGGCGATGCGGCCGAACGCGCCCGCCTGTCGCAAGCCCTCGCCAAAGACCTGCAACAGACCGGTCTGTTTGTCGCCGTGCAAAACGGCCAGGAAGAAACCCAGGAACGTGACCGAGCCTACTTCTTCGACAACCGCTACCTGCTGAGCCCGGCGGTCACGCCCGCGCACTTCGAGGTCGACGGCTTGCACGCGGCGATCAGCAATTCCATCGACGCACTGTCTGGCGATGCCGGGATGACCCTCAAGCGCTTGTTTGCACGCGATCCCACGGGCGAAACGCTACAGCTGCTGGACCAGTTTTCCGGCCTCAGCCAACCGCAAAACATTGACGGCGCCTGGGCCTCGCGCGACGGCAAGCGCGCCTTGCTACTGGCCTTTACCCGCGCCGCCGGGTCTGACACCGAAGCGCAATCCCAAGCGGTGGACCGGGCACGCGCCCTCTTTAACGTCTTGCCAGAACGCAGTGCGGACAGCCGCTTGATGATGAGCGGCGCCGGTGTGTCCTCGGCGGCCTCGCGCAACACCATTCAGGACGAGGTCGGACGCCTGGCCACCGCCAGTTTTGTGCTGGTGGTCTGCCTGCTGCTGGCGGTGTACCGCTCACCGACCCTGCTGGTA
>CAJAFJ010000715.1 GCA_903938955.1 uncultured beta proteobacterium
AATTGGCGTGCGCCTATTCCTGTTGTATTGAAGTCTGAATTTCTTCAGTATGGTTATAAAAATAATATTCATTTCATTAAGTTTATTAATATTATTTCGAACATTGCTTTTTTGTCCTACGTGGTTGCTGATTTTTTGGTGGTGCGGGATATCTTTGAATATTCGTTGATGGCGAGGTCGGTGTTCTTTGTCTGTATCCTTTTTTCGACCATCTACTTTTCCAACACACTAAAAAACATAGTTCTTTTGGAGCTGCAGCTTCCATTGAGCATCATGCTGGCCTCTGTCGTATGGGGCGAGTTGCTATCACTCAGTCATAGTGAATTCATTCCGACCTACCTTTATGCGTCGGTCATTTTTATTGTGCTTCTTAATATCGGTATTCGTGTTAATTTTTTGGCTGGCCTGTACACGTCAGTCGCCTTGTCAGGACTCATTTTTTATTATGTCAATCGCCTGAATCATTCGGATTTCCCCGCCCTGTTTGTCTATACCCTGGTGTATGTGCCGGTATTTTTATTTAGCCTGTTCATCAGTTGGCATGTGGCTTACACGGGACGAAAATTGTTTCTTCATTCGCAGATCGAAGCCATGGACAAAGCGGATCTGCAAGACGCGAATCGGAAGCTATGGGTGCAATCGCATACCGACAGCCTGACCGGCGTGGCGAATCGGGTGTTATTTGATGACCGTGTGCAGCAAGCCATTGCGATGGCCAAGCGTGCCAACACCCAGGCGGCCTTGATGTTCATTGATCTGGATAAATTCAAGCCGGTGAACGACTCCTATGGCCATGCGGCGGGTGATTTTTTGCTGCAAGCGGTGGCCAAACGCCTGAAAGCTTGTGTGCGTGGGTCCGACACGGTCGCCCGAATTGGTGGCGATGAGTTTGTGGTGTTGCTGCCAGAGATTGATGCACGTCAGAGTGCCTTCAACGTGGCTGAAAAAATCCTTAATGCCCTGAATCAACCCTTCGAATTGCCCGAGGCCACCGTGCGCATCGGCGCCAGTATCGGTATTTCGACGTACCCGGACCATGGACAGGATGTCGATTCGCTGCGGCAACAAGCGGATGTCGCTTTGTACCGCGCCAAGGAGCGCGGGCGCAATCGGGTGGAGTGGGCGAGTTGATGTTGATATCGCGTAAACTCCGCGCTGCCCGGGGTGCGCTGAGATGGCGCTGAGATGATCGATCAAACCCGCGAACTTGATCCGGTTCATACCGGCGTAAGAAGAGCCTGACAGATGTCCTGTCGCCCTTTGGCCCCCTTTTGCGGGGCCTTTTCATGGGGCACAGGAACAACCGCACTGTCCTTCCCTGTTCGCGTGAATGCTGGACTTATCCCCTGAGGCACTTAGCCAAAACTTCAGGAGACCCCGCGATGAACGCCCCCGATAAATTTATTGAACTGATGCGCCTCACGCGCGAGCCCTTGCCGGCCTCGCGCAAAATTTACGTGCCCGGCTCGCAAGCTGACATCCAGGTACCGATGCGTGAAATCATGCAAAGCAATGGCGAAGCCGTGGTGGTGTACGACACCTCCGGTCCCTACACCGACCCCAACGCCAGCATCGACGTGCGCCAGGGCTTGCCTTCGGTGCGCAGCCCCTGGATTGAGGCGCGCGGCGACACCGAGTCCTACACTGGCCGCACGCCATTTGCGCTGGACGATGGCCTGAAAAATGGCGAAACCGAAACATTGGCCAGCCTGCGCGCCCAGGCTGCTGGTCTGCAGCGCACGCCGCGCCGCGCGAAAGCGGGCGCTAACGTCTCGCAAATGCACTACGCCCGCCAAGGCATCATCACCCCCGAGATGGAATACGTGGCGATCCGCGAAAACCAGAAGCAGGCGTGGATGGAGCAGTACCTGGGCAACCCCGAGCGCGAAGCACGTCTGGCCGGCAACAGCTTTGGTGCCAGCATTCCGCGCGTGATGACGCCCGAGTTTGTGCGCGATGAAGTGGCCCGGGGCCGCGCCATCATCCCGGCCAACATCAACCACCCCGAAGTGGAGCCGATGGCGATTGGCCGCAACTTTTTGGTCAAGATCAACGCCAACATTGGCAACTCGGCGGTCACGTCGAGCATTGAAGAAGAAGTCGAAAAGCTGGTGTGGTCGATGCGCTGGGGCGCCGACACCGTGATGGACCTGTCCACTGGCCGCAACATCCACACCACGCGCGACTGGATTCTGCGCAACTCACCCGTGCCCATCGGCACCGTGCCGATTTACCAGGCGCTGGAAAAAGTCGGTGGCGTGGCCGAAGACCTGACCTGGGAAATCTTCCGCGACACACTCATCGAGCAAGCCGAGCAGGGCGTGGATTACTTCACCGTGCATGCGGGTGTGCGCCTGGCCTTCATCCACCTCACGGCCAACCGCATGACCGGCATTGTGTCGCGTGGCGGCTCCATCATGGCCAAGTGGTGTATTGCGCACCACAAAGAGAATTTCATCTACAGCCACTTTGATGAAATGACCGAAATCCTGAAGGCCTACGACGTGAGCTATTCGCTGGGCGACGGCCTGCGCCCGGGCTCGGGCGCGGATGCCAACGACGAAGCGCAGTTTGCCGAGTTGCGCACGCTGGGTGAATTGACGCAAAAAGCCTGGCAGCAGGACGTGCAGGTGATGATTGAAGGGCCCGGCCATGTGCCCATGCACATGGTGCAAGCCAACATGACCGAGCAGCTCAAGCACTGCCACGAAGCGCCGTTCTACACCCTCGGGCCGCTGACCACCGACATCGCGCCCGGCTATGACCACATCACCAGCGGCATTGGCGCCGCCATGATCGGCTGGTTCGGCACCGCCATGCTGTGCTACGTGACACCGAAAGAGCATCTGGGCCTGCCGGACCGCGACGACGTGAAGGTCGGCATCATCACCTACAAGATTGCCGCCCATGTGGCCGATGTCGCCAAGGGTCACCCGGGGGTGCGGGCACGCGATGACGCCTTGTCCAAGGCGCGCTTTGAGTTCCGCTGGATGGACCAGTTCAATCTGTCGCTTGACCCCGACACGGCACGCGACCTCCACGACGAGACTTTGCCGAAAGACTCGTCCAAGGTGGCGCATTTCTGCTCGATGTGCGGTCCGAAGTTCTGCTCCATGAAAATCTCGCAAGAGGTGCGCGAGTACGCCAAGACCAAGGGCGTGAGTGACGAACAGGCCTTGACGGATGGCATGGACAGCATGTCGCAGGAGTTCAAAAAAGCGGGTGGGGAAATCTACATCCCGATTACCAAGGCCTGATATTCAGACGCACAAACGCCAACGGCACCCGAAGGTGCCGTTGGCTGCTGTCTGCCCCGAAGGGCAGTGGGCAATTAAGCTACTTTGGTAGCTTTCTTGACAGCGTCAGCAGCTTGCGTAGCGGCTGCAGTGAAGTTGGTTTGAGCAGCTTCAACCGCTTTTTTAGCTTGAGCTTGAGCTGTTTCGATAGCGGTTTGACCGGTGGTCAAAGCGTTCTTGAATGCAGCAAG
>CAJAFJ010000716.1 GCA_903938955.1 uncultured beta proteobacterium
AGCCGGTAAAAAAGGCGCCAATAAACGCCGCGGGAAAACCCGTGATGATCGGAATCAGGGCATTGCGGAACACATGTTTCCAGAGCACCTGGCGTTCATCCAGCCCTTTGGCTCGGGCCGTCACCACATATTGTTTGCGAATTTCTTCCAAAAACGCGTTTTTGGTCAGCATGGTGGTGACGGCAAAACTGCCCAGCACCATGGCTGTGACCGGCATGGCGATATGCCACAAATAATCGACCACGCGCGCGCCCCAGCTCAGTTCATCCCAGTTGCTCGAAGTCAGGCCACGCAGCGGAAACCACTGCAACTGGCCGCCAAAAATAACCAGCAGCGCCACGCCCAGCACAAAGCCGGGAATGGCATAGCCAAACAGCACGATCAAGGTGGTGACAAAGTCAAAGCGCGACCCGGCCCGCACCGCCTTGGCGACGCCCAAGGGCACCGCAATCAGGTAGCTGATAAAAAACGTCCACAGCCCCAGACTGATGGAGACCGGCAGTTTTTCCCACAGCAGTTGCGACACGTCCTTGTTCTGAAAGAAACTGCGACCCAAATCGAAGCGGGCGAACTGGCTCAGCATTTGAAAAAAACGCTCGTGCGCGGGTTTGTCAAATCCATACAAGGCCTTGATTTGCTCCAGCCGCTTCGGGTCCACCCCTTGCGCGCCCCGGTAGCTCATGCCGCCGCCTTCGGCACTGCTACCGGTGCCGGCTTTGGCCTCGGCCATGTACTGCTCCACCGGGCCACCGGGCACAAACTGCACCACGACAAAGGTGAGCAGCAGCACGCCCAGCAGCGTGGGCACCATCAGCAAGAGACGCTTGAGAATGTAGGCCAGCATGTTATTTCGCCCACCAGGTTTCAATGGCCCAGGTTTCACCCTGCGCATAAGGCGGCATCACTGGTGGCTTGGCAACGCGCCATTGGTTGAAAACAATGCGGTGGGTACCCGCCGCCCACTGCGGAATCAGCAGGTGGCTGTGGCTGACCACCCGCTCCAGCGCACGACAGGCGGGCAACAACTCGGCTTTGGATTTCGCACTCGTCATTTTGTTGATGAGGGCGTCCAGCGCCGGACTTTTGACGCCTGACAGGTTGCCTGAGTCTTCAATATCCGCCGCTTTGCTGCCAAACATATCGGCGTACTCTTGCCCCGGATTGTGTGTGCCGCCGTAGGCCATGGAGGTGATGTTGAACTCGAATTTTTGCAGCCGCTGCTGGTACAAGGCGAAATCAACCGGGCGAAAGTTCAGCGTGATACCGAGTTTTTCGAGGTTGCGCGCCCACGGGGTAACCACCCGGGCACTGCCTTCGTTGCTGTCGAGGTACTCGATCTCAAACGCCTGACCCTGGGCATTGCGCAAAGCGCCGTCGCGCACGATCCAACCGGCGTCCTTGAGCAGCGCCTGGGCTTGACGCAAATTGGCGCGCAGGGACGAATCACCATCGGTGCGCGGGGCGATCGTCATGGGGCCGAAAGCGGCGGACGGAATATCCTTGCGCCAGGGTTCCAGCAGCGCCAGTTCCTGCGGACCGGGTACGCCTTGAGCCTGGCAATCGGTGTTGCCAAACAGGCCGTTCACACGCTGGTAAGCGTTGTAGAACATTTGCCGGTTCATCCACTCGTAGTCCAGCGCCAGCCCCAGCGCCTGGCGCACGCGCACGTCCTTGAAATTGTCATGGCGGGTATTGAGCACGTAGCTTTGAAAACCTGAGGGCAAGCGGTGTTTGAATTCGGCCTTGACCAACTCGCCCGAATCGAAGCGTTTCCCGGTAACGCGCCGCGCCCAGTCACCGGCGGAAAAAAATCGCATCAAATCAAATTCCCCCGCCTTCAGGGCTTCCAGCCGGGCGGTGTTGTCTTTGTAAATTTTGACGGTGATGCGTTCAAAGTTGCTGGTGCCACGTTTCACGTTCAGGTCTTTGGCCCAGTAATGGGAGTCAAGCACATAGGTGATGTCCTTGCCAAAGCGCACCGGGCCAATTTTGTAGGGTCCGCTGCCGATCGGCGTGTCGGTGACGACCTGATCAAACGATTTGGCCTTGCCGTTCTCGACGCCCCACTGGCGGCTGAACACGGGCAGGCCCCCCACCGTGAGCGGTAGCCCCCGGTTCGGTTTTTTGAAGCGATAGCGCACCGTGCGCTCATTCAGCACCTCGGCACCCGCCACATCCTCCAGCAAACTCTTGTAGGCGGGCGAGGTATGCGGCCCCATGAGCGTGTCAAAACTGTGTTTCACGTCTGCCGCCAGCACCGGATCGCCATTGTGAAAACGTGCTTCGGGGCGCAGTTTAAAAGTGGCACTCAAGCCATCGGCCGCAACGCTGACATCGCTCGCCAGCAAGCCGTAACCGGAGGCGGTTTCATCGAGTGAGCCGGCCAGCAAGGAGTCGAACAGCAGGTCGGACAGGTAAGCCGGAGCCGAACCCTTGATCGTGAACGGGTTGTATTTGTCAAACGTGGACACGCGCAAATTGCTGACCAGACGCAGTTCACCGCCCTTGGGGGCGCTGGCGTTGACGTAGTCAAAGTGCGTAAATTGGGCCGGGTACTTCAGGTCGCCCCACAAGGCGTAGCCGTGCGCCGCCCATGAAGGAGCAGAGATGGCGCAAGCCAAATAAAATAACAGACTTCGCATGCGACAATTCTGCATCAAATGCTTCTGCCGATTCGGTGGTGATTCAACTGCTTCTACGAGAGAGACGATATGGGATTCCTGACCGGAAAAAAATTGCTGATTACGGGTGTTTTGTCCAAGCGTTCCATTGCCTATGGCATTGCACAGTCTTGCCATGAGCAAGGTGCCGAGTTGGCTTTCAGTTATGTGGGTGAACGTTTCAAAGAGCGCATCTCCGAATTTGCGGCCGACTTCAACTCCACACTGGTGTTCGATTGCGATGTGAGCGACGATGCCCAGATCGACAAATTGTTCACCGATCTGTCGGCCACCTGGCCCAAGTTTGACGGTTTTGTTCACAGCATTGGCTACGCACCGCGCGAAGCCATTGCCGGCAATTTTCTGGACGGCCTGACGCGCGAAAACTTCCGCATCGCACATGACATCAGCGCCTACAGCTTCCCCGCCATGGCCAAGGCCGCCCTGCCCTACCTGAATGACAAATCATCCCTGCTCACGCTGACCTACCTGGGTGGTGTGCGCGTGGTGCCCAGCTACAACACCATGGGCCTGGCCAAGGCGTCACTGGAGTCGTCGGTGCGCTATCTGGCTGATGCCATCGGCCCACGCGGCATGCGCGTCAACGGCCTGAGTGCCGGTGCAGTCAAAACCCTGGCCGCCAGCGGCATCAAGGATTTTGGCAAGTTGCTGAGCATTTCAGCCGCGGCTTCGCCCCTGAAACGCAATGTAACGATTGAAGAAGTCGGCAACGTGGCGGCCTTCTTGCTCAGCGATCTGGCCTCCGGCATGACGGGCCAGATTTCTTATGTGGATTGCGGCGTCAGCCAGACCGCCGTGGCCGTGGTCGAGACCCCAGCGTCTTAAATAAAAACAGCTTCCAGCCCCGTCAAACGGGTGCTGGAAGCTGCTGGATTTTTAGCAATTGCCTTATTCTTTAACGCAATCTGCAAAGTAATGCGGTTGCCCATCGGCCCCGGTTTCTTCTACCAAACCATGAATATCCGTCTCAAAGCCAGGGCACTGCGCATTGAATTCGCGTGAGAACTTCAGGTAATCCACAATCTTTTTGTTGAACACTTCACCCGGAATCAACAAGGGAATACCCGGCGGGTAAGGTGTCACCAAGCCCACAGTGATGCGGCCTTCAAGGTCATCAATGGCCACGCGCTCCGTTTTACGCAGTGCAATGTGGGCGTACGCGTCGCTGGGCTTCATGGCAGGCGTCAAATCGCTCAGGTACATGTCGGTGGTCAGACGCGCGATGTCGTACTTGGCATACAACTGGTGCAGGTGCTGGCACAGGTCGGCCAAGCCCATGTTTTCGTACTTGGGGTGCTTTTGACAAAACTCGGGCAGGATGCGCCACATCGGCTGGTTCTTGTCGTAGTCGTCCTTGAACTGCTGCAAGGCGGTCAACATGCTGTTCCAGCGGCCCTTGGTGATGCCGATGGTGAACATGATGAAGAAACTATAAAGCCCAGTCTTCTCGACCACCACGCCGTGCTCAGCCAAAAACTTGGTCACGATGCTGGCCGGAATACCGGTTTTGGCGAACTTGCCGTTCAAGTCCATGCCGGGTGTCACGATGGTGGACTTGATCGGGTCCAGCATGTTGAAGCCAGTGGCCATCTTGCCAAAGCCGTGCCAGTTGACACCCGCCTTGGCCTTGGCGGATTCGCCTTTGATGATCCAGTCATCCGCGCGGCCAATGCCTTCGTCCACCAGTTTGTCCGGGCCCCAGACCTTGAACCACCAGTCGGTGCCATATTCCTCGTCGATCTTGCGCATGGCACGACGGAAATCGAGTGCTTCGGCAATGCTCTCCTCCACCAACGCGGTGCCGCCGGGCGGCTCCATCATGGCGGCGGCTACGTCGCAGCTGGCGATGATGCTGTACTGCGGGGAGGTAGACGCATGCATCAAATACGCTTCATTAAAGAGATGCTTGTCCAACTTGACGGTTTGCGAATCCTGCACCAGCACATGGCTGGCCTGACTGATGCCGGCCAGCAGCTTGTGGATAGACTGGGTGGCAAACACCATGGCTTTCTTCGGCCGTGCCCGATTCTTGCCCATGGAGTGGTAGGTACCATAAAACGGATGAAACGCAGCGTGGGGCAGCCAAGCCTCGTCAAAGTGAATGTTGTCCACATAGCCGTCCAGCATGCCCTTCACCGTCTCGGTGTTATACAGCACACCGTCATAGGTGGACTGGGTAAGCGTCAAGACACGCGGCTTGATGGTGCTGATGTCCACGCCGTGCAGGTGCTCGCGGATCAGCGGGTTGGCCAGAATCTTGGCCTTGATTGCGGCCGGTTCAAATTCACTTTTCGGAATCGGGCCGATGATCCCAAAATGGTTGCGGGTGGGCTTCAGGAACACGGGAATCGCACCGGTCATGATGATGGCGTGTAGCACCGACACGTGGCAATTGCGGTCAACCACCACCACATCGTTTGGGGCCACCGTGTGGTGCCACACCATCTTGTTGGAGGTAGACGTGCCGTTAGTCACAAAAAAGCAGTGGTCTGCATTGAAAATACGCGCCGCAT
>CAJAFJ010000717.1 GCA_903938955.1 uncultured beta proteobacterium
ACAGCCTCACGCCACGCGAAGCCAAGGTGCTGCGCATGCGCTTTGGTATCGAGATGACCAGCGACCACACACTGGAAGAAGTCGGCAAGCAGTTTGACGTGACGCGCGAGCGTATTCGCCAGATCGAAGCCAAGGCGCTGCGCAAGCTCAAGCACCCTTCGCGCTCCGACAAACTGCGCAGTTTCACGGACAACCTGTAAGCCTCAAGGGCGCTCCAGCTTAGTCGCCCCAGCAGCCAGTCACTCTGCCAGACAGCAGGATGACTGGCTGTTTTTTTATGGCCGATGCATTTCTCATGCCGAACAACGCAAGACACAGCCCGCTCATTGATCTGACAATGGAACCCAGTCAGCTTTTCAAGAAAATGCCATGAAGTCAGACCCTCACCCTCCCCGCTTGGTTGAAATTGAACTCAAGCTGGCCCTGCCCACCTTCGATCCATCGAGCCTGGCCAAGCGACTGGCCCGCCTGCCGTTGCTGGCGCGGCGCAAAGCCACCCATCAGTATCTACACAACATCTACTTTGATACGCCTGAGCAACTATTGAACCAGCAGCGTGTGGCTTTGCGGTTGCGACGTGTGGGTGACAGCGCTCATCCTCAATGGCTACAGACGTTCAAAACCGGTGGCAGCAACCATTCGGCACTCAGCCAACGCGGCGAATGGGAAACCCAGGTGTCTGGTGCAGAGCTGGATTGGCAGGCACTTCAAGCCACACCGTGGGCCAGCATGGACCCGGATGGCCGCGTCTTTGCGTCCCTGACACCTTGCTTTGTGACGCGCTTTGAGCGAACCAGTTGGCTGATTCGGCGACGTGATGGCGCCGTGGTGGAGGTTGCCCTGGATGTGGGTGAGATTGAGGCGAGTGGCAAAACCACCCCTATTTGCGAACTGGAACTTGAACTCAAAGCCGGCCAGTCCGACGCCCTGTTTGACATGGCCCGGCAGATTGCGCATAGCATCGCCGTTTTGCCCGCCAGCGTCAGCAAGGCCGAGCGTGGGTTTGGCCTGGCGCGAGACAGCTTGAACCAGCCGCTGCACGCCCAACCCCCTCAACTCAACCCCGACCTGCCCTTGTCGGCGGCCGCCCAGCGCCTGTTGCGGGAAATGTTCAACCAATTCACCGGCAACCTGAATGGGCTTCGCAGCTCGGACGACCCGACCTTGGTGCATCAGGCCCGCATTGGCTGGCGACGTTTTAAAAGCGCACTGCAACTTTTCAAACACGTGCTGCGCGCCGACCCGAAACCTGACTGGCAGGGACTGCAGCCGCTGCTGACCTGCCTGGGCGAACTGCGTGACCTGGACGTCGCCCGCACCGAGACGCTGCCCGCGTTGGCGCCAGCCTATGTGAATGGCGACCCCCCGCGCGAACACACTTGGCAGGCCATGATGCAGGCGTTCACCCAAGCGGCCGACCTCCAGCGCAAAGCGGTTCGCTACGCGCTCCAGGACCCCACCGTCGGCACCGCCTTGCTGGCGACGACGCAATGGTTGGAAGGTTTGACACCAGGCAAAGCAACCGCCCAACCCAAACGTTCACTACGCCCTTGGGGCAAGCGCCGGTTGCTGCGCTTGCAGCAACAACTCAAGCGCGCACGCCACAAAGCCAACACCACTGAACTCGTGCACCGTGTTCGCATTCTTGCCAAGCGGCTGCGCTACAGCACCGAGGCACTGCGTTCGCAGTTACCGAAAAAACTGGCAAAACAACTGAGCCAAGAGGCCACGCGCTTGCAGATCAGCATGGGCGCCACGCGCGACAGGGCTCAAGCTGCGACCCTGGTCGCGCGTCTGGACGTGGACAGGGGACTGGCCGAATTTTTGAGGGGTGTGGCGGCCAGCCAGACCTTGCCACCAGCCAACGTCACCGCTCACACCGGCAAGCCTTGATGCGTCGAATCAAGCTTCCAAAGCCCTCCGCTATGACCTCGCAAGCCGTTTAAACCACCGTTAAAACAATCAACAGCAGCGACCGGCCAGCGGGCTTTTACCAAGCCCGCGCACCTATCTGTTAAAACACTCCTTACTTTTTTTGCGTTTACCTGAGCCCATGCCTAATACAACCCCCCTTGCCACGCCCGCCGTCCCTCACGCCACACCCCCCATGATTCACTGGACTGAAGCGGGCGAAGAACGTTCTGCGCTCTGGCGCTCGGAACGCGGCGCACCGCCCCCTAAAAAAGTCGTGCTGGCAGA
>CAJAFJ010000718.1 GCA_903938955.1 uncultured beta proteobacterium
GGATCTTGATGCGCGCCTTGTAGATGTTGTCGCGCCGGCCGTAGCGGTTGTAGACGCGCAGCACGGCCTCGAGATAGGCCAGCAGCTCGTCCTTGGGCAGGAACTCGCGGATCGTCTTGCCGATGATCGGCGTACGGCCAAGGCCACCGCCCACGATCACCTCGAAACCCACCTGTCCTTCGGGATTGCGCCACAGCCTCAGGCCCACGTCATGCACGCGCACGGCGGCGCGGTCGAAGACCGTGCCGCCACCCACTGGCATGACGTTGGCCTGCATGTGCAGCGCAACGAGGCGGGTGAAATTGGCTTCAAGGTGCTGGTCGGTGGCGGCATGGGCCGCACGCCGGTGATTGCCAGCACCATCCGCGACTTTTTGCCGTGGCACCAGCTGCTGAACTACCTCGAAGCCATCATCCGCGTCTACAACCGCTGGGGTCGCCGCGACAACCTGTACAAGGCGCGCATCAAGATTTTGGTCAAGGCCGAAGGCCAGCGCTATATCGATGAAGTGGAAGCCGAATTCAAGCAGATTCATGACGTCGACGGTGCACCACACACCATCAGCCAAGCCGAACTGGACCGGGTTACCGCCTGTTTTGTGGCACCCGTGTTGCCGGCACCTGCGCAAGCCGCTAGCAAACCAGCAGCACCCGCATTAACCGCCGCTGAAGAAATCGACTACGCACGCTGGTTGAAACAAAACGTGGCAGACCACAAGAACCCTGAGTTGCGCGCCGTCACCCTGTCGTTCAAGCGCCTGGGCTACGCGCCCGGCGACGCCACGGCTGAGCAACTGGACATTGCCGCCAACCTGGTTGACCAGTTCTCCGCCGGTGAAGTCCGCGTCACGCATGACCAGAATCTGGTGCTGCCCTGGGTGCGTGCCGACCAACTGCCCGCGCTATGGCAAGCGGCCCGCCAGGCCGGGTTTGCCAAATCCAACATCCGCCTGTTGACCGACATGATTGCCTGCCCCGGCGGCGACTTTTGCGCACTGGCCAATGCCCGCTCGATCCCGATTGCCGAAGCCATCACCGAGCGCTACCCGGACATGGACGAGCTGTTCGACCTGGGCGAGATCGACCTGCACATCAGCGGCTGCATCAACTCCTGCGGCCACCACCACAGCGGCCACATCGGCATTTTGGGCGTCGACAAAGACGGCCGCGAGTGGTATCAGGTGTCGGTTGGCGGCTCTGACGGCTCCACCTTGAGCGGCACGCCCGTGGCCGGCAAGGTCATTGGCCCCTCGTTTGCAGCCTCTGAAGTGGCGGACGTGGTGGCTGCATTGCTGGACACCTACCGCAGCCAGCGCCAAGGCGGCGAGACCTTCATCACCGTGGCACGCCGCATCGGTTTGCAGCCCTTCAAGGACGCCGCCAACCGGGTGCGCCACGAGACCGGCAACACCGAAGCCCCGCACAATATCCACCTCAAAACCGCTGATGCGATGACCGACTGAGAGCCCCATCACCATGCAAACCACTCTTAAATTACTAGCCGCCAACGACCCGTCGACAAGCGCTGCGAGCGCCAACACCCTGGTGTTGGCAAACGATGCCGATCCCCGCACGGTGAACCTGGAAGGCATTGTGCGCATCGACCTGAACTTTCCCAAGTTCACCGATGGCCGCGCTTACAGCCAGGCCTTCATGCTGCGCCGCCGCCTCGGTTTCACCGGCGAATTGCGCGCGAC
>CAJAFJ010000719.1 GCA_903938955.1 uncultured beta proteobacterium
AGCAAGCTGGTTTGTGGCGGCAGCAGCTTTTCCCTGACGGCATCGGCAATGCAAGCCTGTAGCGCCGGGTTCAAAAAGGCTTGCCGTGTTGGCGCATCAGCGGGGCGAGTTTCGTAGTCAGCCAGTACCTGCATCACCACATGGGCAGCCTGGCGCTCTTGCGCGGTGCTGAACACGGGTGTGACTGCAGGTGTGCCACTGGCTCGGGGTTGGGTGGTGGCAGCATCTACAGTCGCATCTTCGTTGAGATTCAGCCCCAGTACACCTGCCAGATTGGGGGCTACCGTCACGCTTTGCGCACGGTCATCACCGGCATCAGGCGCTTCCAGAATCAGGGTTTTGAGCTTGATCGGAGAATCAGCCCGGTTGGCATCGTCAATGATGTCCTGAAACCGGTCGTGCGCAATGATGCTCAGGCGATCTACCGCTGCTACGCCGGTGCGTTTGCCATAGGGCAGGCGCAGGCCCCGGCCAATCGACTGCTCTACCAGTGTGCGGGCGTTGGCTGCCCGCAGCGGCACGATGGTGTAGAGGTTGGTCACGTCCCAGCCCTCCTTGAGCATGTTGACGTGGATGACGATCTCGGTCGGCTCATCCACACTTTCGACGGCCAGCAGCCGGCGCACCATGTCCTCTTCTTCGGCGCCGCTCTTGCTGCTGTCCACCTGAATCACCTTGTTGCGGTAGCGTCCGGCAAAGAAGGCTTCAGACTGCAAATGTGCCAGCAGCACACCGGCGTGTGTGGTGTCGCGGGCAATCACCAGCATGAAGGGCTTGACCTCGTGTACGCTGTGGGTGCGGGCGTAGGTTTTCAGTTCCACCTTGGTGGCCTCGTGCATCCGCACACCGTCTTGCAGCTTGACGCGCTCCACCTCGTCAGGCGGCATGGTTTTGGCATCAAAGTTACGTTGCGTCACCACGGCAGGCTCTTTCACAAAGCCGTCTTCCATGGCGCGGGCCAGCGGGTAATCCATCACCACATTTTTGAACGCCACTGGCCCCTTGGTGCTTTCCACAAACGGCGTGGCGGTTAGCTCCAGGCCCAGCAAAGGCTTGAGTTCATTGATGGCCCGCAAGCCTGCGGTGGCACGGTAGCGGTGCGACTCATCCATCAGCAGCACCAGGTCGGGCAGGCTGGCCAGGTAGTCAAAATAACTTTGGCCGATGTACTCGCTCAAGCGCTTGATGCGCGGGGCCTTGCCACCGCGCACCTCGGAGGTGATCTTGGCAATGTTGAAGATGTTGATGGTCACCGGCACCTGCAAGATGTTCAAAGCCTGGGCGCGTTCTTCGTAGTTGTCACCGGTGATGATTTCGGGCGGATGCGCGGCCAACTCGGCCACCCCCTTGAACACATATTTGGGCGTATTGGGCGTGAAGTCGGCAATCAGCTTGTCGTAAATCGTCAGGTTCGGGGCCAGTACAAAAAAGTGTTGGATGCCATGCGCGGCATACAGGTAGCTGATGAATGCGCCCATCAGCCGTGTCTTGCCGACACCGGTCGCCAGCGCAAAACACAGCGATGGAAAGTCGCGCTCAAAGTCTTGCAGCGTGGGGAACTGGGTCTTGAGCGTGGCCAAAATGGCTGCCACCTCGGCTGCATCCCGGTTGGGGCGCAGCATGGCCGGGCTGGCCTCAATGGCGC
>CAJAFJ010000720.1 GCA_903938955.1 uncultured beta proteobacterium
CGTTGATGACGTATTCGTCGCCCTCTTTCACTGCCGTGGTGCGCAAGGACGAAGCATCTGAGCCCACATGCGGCTCGGTCAGGCAAAAGGCACCCAGCATCTCGCCGCGTGCCAACTTGGTCAGCCAGTGCTTCTTCTGCTCGTCATTGCCGTACTTCATCAGGATGGCGTTGACCGGGCAGTTGGTCACGCTGATGACGGTACTGGTGCCGCCGTCACCGGCTGCAATTTCTTCCAGCACCAGGGCCACGGTCAGGTAGTCCAGATTGGCGCCGCCGAATTCTTCCGGCACGCAAATGCCGTAGGCGCCCAGCGCGGCCAGGCCTTTGTGCGCCTCCTTGGGGAAATAGTGCTCTTTGTCCCACTTGGCGGCGTTGGGCCAGAGTTCGGTTTGGGCAAAATCGCGCACCGCGTCGCGGATCATTTCCTGGTCTGGGGTCAATAACATGGGTCTGGCGCCAAAGCGTCCGTTGAATATTTATAAAAAAGGGGAGCACAAGCCCCCCGTCCTGCCGGCATTAGCCGCCGGTGGCTTTAGAGCATTTCGATCGCCACCGCCGTACCTTCGCCACCACCAATACACAGCGTAGCCACGCCTTTTTTCAAGCCGCGGGCTTGCAGGGCGTACATCAAGGTGACCATGATGCGGGCGCCGGACGCGCCAATCGGGTGGCCCAGCGCGCAGGCGCCGCCGTTGACGTTGACGATGTCGTGGCTCAGGTTCAAATCATGCATCAGCGCCATCGGCACCACGGCAAAGGCTTCGTTCACTTCCCACAGGTCCACATCCTTGACGGACCAGCCCGCTTTTTCAAGGGCCTTGTTGACCGCGCCGACCGGGGCGGTGGCAAACCAGTTTGGCTCTTGCGCATGCACGGCGTGGCTGACGATTTTGGCCAGCGGCTTCAAGCCCAGCTTGGCGGCGGTGGAGGCGCGCATCATCACCATGGCGGCTGCACCGTCGCTGATGCTGGAGCTGCTGGCGGCGGTGATGGTTCCGTCTTTTTTGAACGCAGGTTTCAGTGACGGGATTTTGTCCACCTTGACTTTGCCGGGCGCTTCGTCGGTGGCGACCACGGTGTCGCCCGCGCGGCCTTTGACGGTGACGGGCGTGATTTCAGCGGCAAACGCGCCGGTCTGGGTGGCGGCGACTGCGCGCTGGGCGCTGGTGATGGCGAACTGATCTTGCTGTTCACGGGTAAAGCCGTATTTGGCGGCGCAGTCTTCGCCAAAGGTGCCCATGGAACGGCCCGCTTCGTAGGCGTCTTCCAGGCCGTCGAGCATCATGTGGTCAAACATGCGGTCGTGGCCGATGCGGTAGCCGCCACGGGCTTTTTGCAGCAGGTAGGGGGCGTTGGTCATGCTTTCCATGCCACCGGCCACCACCACGTCGGCACTGCCGGCCAGCAGCATGTCGTGGCCGAACATGGCCGCGCGCATACCGGAGCCGCACATTTTGGACAGCGTCACCGCGCCCGCGCTGATCGGCAAACCGCCCTTAAAACCGGCTTGACGTGCGGGCGCCTGACCCTGGCCCGCCATCAGGCAGTTGCCAAACAGCACTTCGTTGACGGCGTCAGGGGCCACGCCCGAGCGCTCCACCGCAGCCTTGATGGCAGCGCCACCCAAATCATTGGCGGACAGGGCAGAAAACACGCCCTGGAAGCTGCCCATGGGGGTACGGGCAGCGGAAACGATAACGATGGAGTCGGTCATTTGTAAGTCCTTTTGAATAAAAACAGATCACGCGTCGCGGCGCTCGCGATGACGGATTTTTGCTGAACTTTAAGACTTCGGCACCACGCGCTCAATGCCGGAATCGCTCAACTTGGGTGCAAGAATTTGCCACAGTTCAGTAAACTTGCTGTGATGGACATCAAAATCTTAGAAAAAGGCAGCATCGCCATCAGTTTTGTCCATGAAGCGCTGGCGTGCATTCGCAGCCGGGGGCTGGATCAAAGTGCCTTGCTGTTGCAGGCCGGTATCTCCCCTGAGCTGCTGGTATCAACCAGCGCGCGGGTGTCTTCACGGCAGTACGGCGCGCTATGGCACCTGATTGCGCAAACGCTGGACGACGAATTCTTCGGCATGGACAGCCACCGCATGAAAGCGGGCAGTTTTACGCTGCTCTGCCACGCTGTTATTCACAGCAACACCCTGGAGCGGGCCTTGCTGCGCGCCATGCGTTTCTTGCGTCTGGTGCTTGACGATATGGCGGGCGAGTTGTCCCGCGACGGAGATACCGCGCACATCCTGCTGAAGGACCTGCCCGCGAGCACGCAGGGCACCAGCGACAGCCCAGCCACCGTCAAACGCGCCTTCGCGTATGGCACCTACCTGATCATGTTGCATGGCCTGGCGTGCTGGCTGGTGGGGCGGCGCATCCCGCTGTCAACGGCTGATTTTTGTTGTGCCGAGCCGGGGTTCAGCGACGAATGGCGAACCCTGTTCTCCCGCAACCTCAACTTCAACCAGGCGCATTGCCGAATCAGCTTCCCCTCCCGCTATCTGGACATGGCCAACATCCAGAATGAGCGCACGATGAAGGAGTTTCTGCGCAGCGCCCCGGCCAATTTTTTGATCAAGTACAAAAACAGCGACAGCCTTTCCGCCAAAATCCGCCGCCGCCTGCGGGAATGGTCGCCCGCTGCATGGCCTGATTTTGATACCTTGGCCCACCAGCTCAACGCCTCCCCCGCCACGTTGCGCCGACGGCTCGACGACGAGGGCGAGTCCTATCGCGCCATCATGGACGAGCTGCGCCGGGACCTGGCCATTTCGCTGCTCAGCGACACCCAGCTCAGCATGTCGGATATTGCGGGCGAGCTGGGTTTTGCCGAAAGCAGCGCGTTTCACCGTGCCTTCAAGAAATGGACCGGAACCCGGCCGGGTGAATACCGTTGCCGTGTGGTGCGCTAAGTCAGAGAAATCAAATGGAAGAGGGCATTTGCTCGTCCACATGCTCGGTGTTGAAGCGCTTCTCCTGGTCGTAGGGAAACACATCAAACACATAACCCTGGCTGATGCGCTCCTTGTGACTTTGCCAGAACGCCACCTCCAGCAAGTCCGCATGGTGCTGCATGAACACCTTGCGCACCGCCGGGTTGCCCAGTAAAAACGGGCCAAAGGTTTCAGGAAACACATCGTGCGGGCCGACGCGGTACCAGATCTCGCCCGACATCTCTTCTTCTTCGGTCCGAGGCTCGGGCACTTTGCGGAACACCGAGTCGGTGATGTATTCGATCTCGTCGTAGTCGTAAAACACCACCTTGCCGTGGCGCGTGATGCCAAAGTTTTTCCAGAGCATGTCGCCGGGGAAAATGTTGGCGGCCACCAGGTCCTTGATGGCGTTGCCGTATTCGATCACGCCGCGCTCGATCTGCGCACGCGCCCGGGCTGCTGCCGGGCTGGGGTCGTTGGCATTGGCTCCACCGGCGTCAAACGCTTCCTGCAAATAGATGTTGAGCGGGATCATGCGGCGCTCGATGTAGACGTGTTTGATGATGACCTCAATGCGACCATCGCCATCGCGGTCGCTGATCTCCAGCTGGCTGGGGGCGAACTTCTCGATCTCGGCAATCAGCTCGTCGCTGAAGCGGTCACGCGGAAAACCGACCTCGCTGTACTCCAGCGTGTCGGCCATGCGCCCCACCCGGTCGTGCTGTTTGACCAGCAGGTACTTGCCCTTGATCTGCTCGCGGCTGGTTTCTTTGGGCGGCGGGTAAAAGTCCTTGATGACCTTGAACACATACGGGAACGAGGGCAAGTCAAACACAAGCATCACCATGCCCTTGATGCCGGGCGCAATGCGGAACTTGTCGGTGGAGTGGCGCAGGTGGTGCAGAAAGTCGCGGTAAAACAGCGTCTTGCCCTGCTTGGCCAGGCCCAGCGCGTTGTAGATTTCATTGCGCGGTTTGCGCGGCATCATGCTGCGCAAAAACTGCACATAAGCCGACGGAATTTCCATGTCGACCATGAAGTAGGCTCGGGCAAAGCTGAACAGCATCAGCAGGTCGTCCTCGCCAAACAGCGCGGCGTCAATCACCAGCTTGCCGCCCCGGTTGTGCAACACCGGCAGCGCAAACGGAAACTCGGTGAAGCCGTTGATGAGCTTGCCCACGATGTAGGCGCCCTTGTTGCGGTAAAACAGCCCGGTCAGCACCTGGAACTGGAAGTTGGCGCGCAGCTTGGCATCGCCCAGCCGCTCAACCATTGCCGCCTGCACACGCGCTGCATCGCGCGCGAGGTTGTCAAAGGCCAGGCGCAGGTCATAGTCGCGCACCATCTGCACCAGCACCTCGCCCAGGTTGGTGGGCGTCGGGTAATACGAGCGGTAAGTGGGGCGCGACTCGGGTTCGCCGTTTTCGATGTACTCGGTGCTCACCGCCGGGCGCACAAAGATGAAGTCGTTCTGGAAATAACTGCGGTGCAGGATTTTGGTGGTGACCGAGTTGAAAAAGGTCTCCGCCAGCTCCGGCTGGTGGTGGTTGACCAGCAGGCCGATGTAGTGCAGCTTGA
>CAJAFJ010000721.1 GCA_903938955.1 uncultured beta proteobacterium
CCGCGCTCAAACAGGCTGCGCCCGACGCGGCAGATTTCTTCGCGCGCTTGGGTCTCGTTCATGCCAGCCTCGTGAAGGCTTTGCTGAAGAAATCGTCGGTGCCAAAGTTGCCCGATTTCAGCGTCAGGTGCAGGCCGTCCGGCCCGGCGGCGTCACTGTGCGCGTGGCACCACGGCACGCCGGGGTCGATTTGCGGGCCGATCTTCATTTGCGTGATGTTCAACGCCTGCACGCAGGCGCCCGAGGTTTCGCCCCCCGCCACCACCAACTGGCGCACGCCCAGCGTGACCAGGCCGCGCGCAATCGCGGCCAGCGTGCGCTCCACCAGCGCACCGGCCGCATCCACGCCCAGCAGGCCCTGCACCGACTTGACCGCCGATAAATCGGCCGACGAGTAAATTAGCACCGGCCCCTGCGCCAGCAAGGGCTGGGCCCAGGCCAGTGCGGCGGCCACCACGTCGACGCCGGTGGCGTCCTGCGCGGCGATCTGCAAGGGGTCGATGGCGAGCGCCGGTCGACCGGACTGGATGAAACTCAGCACCTGCCGATTGGTCGCCAACGAACAGCTGCCGGACACCACCGCCTGCCCACCGGTCGCCGCCGGCAAGGCGCTGGCGGTGCTGGACGGCACGATGCCGAAATTGGCCGGCAGGCCAATCGCCACACCCGAACCGGCGGTGACCAGCGGCAGGTCTTTGAGCGCCGGGCCGAGGCGCAGCAGGTCGTCGTTGGAGATGGCATCGACCACCGCCACCGTCACGCCCTGGCTGCGCAGTTGCGCCATGCGTTCGCGGATCGCGGTCTCGCCTTGCGCCACCACTCTGTAATCAATCAAGCCGACCTGGCGCTGGCACTGCCCTTGCAGCACGCGCACCAGGTTGGCGTCGGTCATGGGGGTGAGCGGGTGGTTTTGCATGCCGCTCTCGTTGAGCAACACGTCGCCGACAAACAAATGGCCTTTGAATACAGTGCGCTGGTTGTCCGGAAAGGCCGGGGTGGCGATGGTGAAGTCGCCGCCCGGCTGGTCGGCCAGTGCGTCCATCAGCGCCTCGGTCACCGGGCCGATATTGCCGTGCGCCGTGCTGTCAAAGGTAGAGCAGTATTTGAAATAAATCTGCTGCGCGCCCTGCGCCTGCAACCAGCGCAAGGCAGCCAGCGACTGGGCAATGGCCTCGCCCACCGGCAGGGTGCGCGACTTGAGCGCGACCACCACGGCGTCGGCCTCGGTGTCCAGCGGTTCACCCGGCACGCCAATGGCCTGCACCACGCGCATGCCGGCACGCACCAGGTTGTTGGCCAAGTCGGTGGCGCCGGTGAAGTCATCGGCAATACAGCCGAGCAAGAGTTTTTTCATGATTTTTTAGGCAACTCAATGCCGGGGAAGATCTTGATCACCGCGCTGTCATCTTCGCGCGCAAAACCGGCGGTGGACGCCTGCATGAACATTTGGTGCGCGGTGCTGGAGAGCGGCAGCGGGAACTTGGTGGCGCGTGCCACGTCCAGCACCAGCCCCAGGTCTTTGACAAAAATGTCGACGGCGGACAGCGGCGTGTAGTCGCCACTGAGCACATGCGCCATGCGGTTCTCGAACATCCAGCTGTTGCCCGCGCTGTGGGTGATGACCTCGTACAAGGCGGCGGCATCCACGCCCTCGCGCAGGCCCAGCGCCATCGCTTCGGCGGCGGCGGCAATGTGCACCCCGGCCAGCAACTGGTTGATGATCTTGACCTTGCTGCCGGCCCCAGCGCTGTCGCCCAGGCGGTACACCTTGGCGGCCATCGCATCGAGCAGCGGCCCGACCGCCGCGTAGGCCTCAGGTTTGCCGGCGGTCATCATGGTCATCTCGCCGCTGGCGGCTTTGGCGGCGCCGCCGGAGATCGGGGCGTCGATGTAGAAAATGCCTTTGTCGGCCAGGCGGGCTTCGAGCGCGATCGACCAGTTGGGGTCCACCGTGGAGCACATCACAAAGGTGCTGCCCGGGGGCATGGCG
>CAJAFJ010000722.1 GCA_903938955.1 uncultured beta proteobacterium
GCGCTTGGGGGTGACTGGACCTGCGGCCCTTGATGTCACACCCAAGCGCCACCCCCTTCACGCCTGGGCTGTTTTTTGAATTCAGCGGTTATTGGGCAGTCGTTATTACGTCAGGCATGGCACAAACACTATCGCTCGGCTTCGCCGTCACCTAATAAGCGTTGCCACCGTCAATCATCAACCCGGTCTGTGCCGACCCCGGCGAATTGAATCAACTTAACACCCGCCAGATGCTTGATCAGCAAGCGGTACGTGTCCAGGTCAAACGCCAGCGTGCGGCGGCTGGTCAGGGCGTCTTCCAGTTCCGCCTCGTCTTGCACTGTAGCCAGATGGCACCATTGGTCAAAAATGTGGATGTCGGTGCGGCCCGTGTGTGGGTTGTGTTCGCGCAGACCCACGGGGCCTGCGTGCGGCCACACCTGCAGCTTTTGCGCGTTCAGTGCCAGTTGCAGCCGCAAGTAATGTTGTTCTGGTTTTTCTTCCCCGCAGCACACGCCTTTGCAGCGCCCAATTTGGTGCGCAAAGCAGCGGCCTTTGCCGGACTCCAGCCCGAGGGCATGCAGGCACAGCGTGTGTTCGTCGGCCAGTTCGCGCAAGCTGCTGATGGCCTGATTTTTGGATCGGTACACGCCGTACAGGCGGCCAAACTCGGTGGGCCGCAAGTCGTCGGCGCGCACCAGCGTCAGCAGTGGGCGCGCTTGGGGATGAGCGTCGAGCCGCCAGGCGCACAGGGTGTTGCTGCGGCGTAGTTGGCGGTTATAGACCGGCTGCTTTTCTTTCACTAAGCGGGCTTCCAGCAGCAGGGCGCCCAGCTCGCCCGCGGTCTCTTGCCACTCAATACGTCGAATCTCTTGCGCCATGCGCATTTCGCGTGGCTCGCGGCTAGTGGCCTGAAAGTGCGACATCACCCGGCTGCGCAGCTTGATGCTTTTGCCTATGTACAAAGGCAGCGGGCCTTCGCCAAAAAAATGGTACACGCCCGGCGACTCGGGAATCGTGTCAATCGGTGTTTCAAGCAGCGGTGGCAAGGCGGCACTACTTTGCAGCAGCGCTACCGCGTGCTGGCGGATTTGTTCGACCCCGAGTTCCTGGGCGGCAAGGCCCAGCCACGCCAGCACCATTTCCACATCACTCATGGCGCGGTGGCGGTCGGTGGTGTGCAGGTCGTGGCGCTGCATGATGGCGTCGAGTCCGTGGCTTTTATGTTGCGGGTACAGCAGGCGCGACAGCCGCACGGTGCACAGCGTCTTCACGCGCAAGGCATGGTCCACACGCGAAAATTCGTTCAGCAAAAACCCGTGGTCAAAACGCACGTTGTGCGCCACCAGCACGGCGTCTTTCAGAATGTCCAGCAAGCGGGCTGCCACCTCGCCAAAGCCTGGCGCTTGCGCCACCATGTCGTTGCTGATACCGGTGAGGTTCTGGATGAACGGGGAAATGGTGAGGCCGGGATTGACCAGCGTACTCCAGCGCGCCACCTCCCGCCCGCCCTCCATGCGCACCGCCGCAATTTCGGTGATGCGGTCGTGGACCGGGTTGCCGCCTGTGGTTTCAAGGTCAAGCAGAACGTAGCAAGGGAGCATGGCGATTTACAGAAGGATTAACAAAACATCAAGGCCAGCCAGGCGGGTTCATCCATTACATTGACGAGCAGGTAGGCGCCGATGCGGTAGAACCAGAGTTCTGCGCGATCCTTCGGGTCCAGTGGCTGGGCCACTGCCGGCTCACTCAATGTCAATGGCATGGATCGCGAAGTGACCGGCGCGCCGGTCGGCAAAGTAGCGCGCCAGGGTTTCCTTGACGGTTTTGAAGGCGATTTCATCCCACGGGATGTCGGCTTCGGTGAATAGCCGTGCCTCAATCGTTTCGTGGCCTGGGTCGAAGGTGTCGCTCAGCAGGCGCGCCCGGTAAAAGATATGCACCTGCCCGACGCGGGCGATGTTGACCAGCGTGAACAAGCCTTCCAGTTCAAACTGTGCGCCAGATTCTTCCTGCGTTTCACGGGCGGCGCCCTGGGCCACGGTCTCGTTGAGTTCCATGAACCCGGCGGGCAGCGTCCATTTGCCCCAGCGTGGCTCGATGTTGCGCTTGCA
>CAJAFJ010000723.1 GCA_903938955.1 uncultured beta proteobacterium
ATCAGGCGGTGCGGCTCGGCTGTGCACAACACGGCAATGGCGGAGGCGCCGTGCAACTGCGGCAGCGCGGCTATGACTGCCTCGAAAAGATCACCGTCGTACAGGCTGGCGATCAAATGGGCGATAACTTCGGTGTCGGTCTGGCTTTGAAAGACGTAGCCCTTGGCCTGCAGGGCAGCGCGCAGCTCATCATGGTTTTCAATGATGCCGTTGTGGACCAGGGCCACGCGCCCGGGTCGGCTGGCGGCGTCCAACCCGGTGCCGTGGCTGAAATGCGGGTGGGCGTTGTGCACCACAGGCGCGCCGTGCGTGGCCCAGCGGGTGTGGGCAATGCCGGTGCTGCCTTCCAGCTGGGTGGTGCTGATCTGTTCCGCCAGTTCCGCCACCCGCGAAGTGCTGCGCGCGCGCTGCAAACCATTGGCGACCACCGCCACGCCGCAGGAGTCATACCCGCGGTACTCCAGACGGGAGAGCCCCTGAACCAGAATGGGAACGATGTTGCGATGGGATACCGCGCCGACAATGCCGCACATAAACTTCTCCAATAAATGAGTTCGCCAATGGTAGAAGCATCGACAAGAAATAAGTCTTTGAAATTTAACAAAATTTGGACTTATATTTCACATCAATATAAATTCATCGATTTATTTCAAATTCATTAGATTTATGGAACAAATATCACTCGACGCCACCGACCTCCAGTTGCTGGAGCAACTGCAACATGACGCCTCACTCAGCAACCAGGCCTTGGCTGCCCGGGTGCATATCTCGCCCCCCACCTGCTTGCGCCGCGTCAAACGGCTGCGCGATGCGGGGTTGATTGAGCGCGAGATCGCAGTGCTGAGCGTGGACAAACTGCAGCAGGTGGCGGGCCACGGTTTGTGTGCCGTGGTGGAAATCACGCTGGACCGTCAGGACCACGCGGCGCTGGAAGCCTTTGAGCAACGCGTGGCCGGGGATGATGCGGTGCAGCAGTGTTACCGGGTCTCGCCCGGGCCGGACTTTTGCCTGGTGGTGCAGGTGGCGCATATGCCGGACTATCTGGCGTTGTCGCAGCGGCTGTTCACGGCCGACGCCAACGTGCGCAATGTCAAAACCTTCTTCAGCCTCAAGCGCAGCAAGTTTGGCGCGCGGGTGCCGCTGCCGCTTTAACCCACCGCTGGTTTATGCCACCGGCAGCGTGAACGTGACGTTGCAACCGGCATTCACCGCGCCGCTGGCCCGCACCGTGCCGCCGTGACGTTCAATGATTTTTCGGGTCAGGGCCAGGCCCATGCCCAGGCCCTCAAACTCACGGGCGCCGTGCAAACGCTGGAACACATGAAACAGCTTGGCCGTGTACTGCGGGTTGAAGCCGACGCCGTTGTCGCTCACGGTCAGGGCGCACAGGCCATCGGCCTCCAGCTGCCACGTCACGTTGACCTCGGCCACCGCACGGCTGGCAGTGAACTTGCAGGCGTTGGACAGCAGGTGCGCCAACACCTGGCGCAACAGCGTGGCATCGCAACGCAAGGCGGGGCAGTCGGCGGCCACTTGCCAATCGACCACCCGCCCCGTCAACTCGGGGGCCAAATCGGTGCAGACGGCTTGCACCACCGGCGCCAGATCCACCGGACCCAGCTGCAAGGCCACCTGGTTCAGGCGCGACAAGGCGGTCAGGCCGTCAATCTGGCGCCCCATTTGCCGGGCCGCCTGGCTCACCGTGCCCAGATAGCCCAGCAGCGCCGCAGGGGCGCCATCACCCAAGTCTTCCTGAATGATCTGCACATAGGCGTTGACATGGCGCAGCGAGGCGCGCAAGTCATGCGACACCGACGCAGTGAACTCCGCCAGCTCGGCCTTCGCCTGCAACAACTCGCGTTGCAGTCGCGCGTTGTCCTGTTGCAACCCGTCCAAAGAACCCTGCTGGGGCGCCGGGTCGGCGGCCTGCTCGCTCATTTGGCGGGGCGCTTCCAGTTGGCAATGCTGACCTGCTTGCCGCGCGCCACGCTCAAGGCGCCGGCCGGGGTGTCTTTGGTCAGGGTGGAGCCACCGCCCACCGTGCCGCCGGCCCCCAGGGTGATGGGCGCAATCAGCACGCAGTTGCTGCCAATATGCACATCCGCCTCAATCACGGTGCGGTGTTTGAACGCGCCGTCGTAATTGGCCGTGATGCTGCCAGCGCCGTAGTTGACGCGCTCGCCGACCGTGGCGTCGCCCAGGTAGGCCAGGTGATTGGCCTTGGCGCCCTTGGCCAGGGTCGAGTTTTTCACCTCGACAAAGTTACCAATGTGGACTTCGGCGCCCAGCTTGGCGCCGGGTCGCAGGCGGGCAAACGGGCCGATCAACGCGCCCTCGCCGACCTCAATAAAGTCTTTGCTGCCGGGCTTGCCGCCTTCAATGTGCGTGAACGGGTGAATCACGGCCCCGGCGGCTATGTGGACGTTGGCAATCACACAATTGGCGCCAATTTTCACGCCGTCGCCCAGGCTCACCTGGCCTTCAAAAACACAGTTCACGTCAATCGACACATCCTGCGCGCACGTCAACACGCCGCGCACATCCAGCCGTGCCGGGTCCGCCAGGCGCACGCCCTGCTCCATCAATTGCACCGCCTGGCGCATTTGATAAACCCGCTCCAGCTCAGCGAGTTGCACCGGGCTGTTGACGCCCGCCACTTGGGCTGCGTCGGTGATTTTGTGTGCCACCACCGGCACGCCATCGGCCACGGCAAATTTCACGATGTCGGTCAGGTAGTACTCGCCTTGGGCGTTTTTGTTGTCCAGACGCGCCAGCCACTGCTTGAGCTGCGCGGCGGGCACGGCCATGATGCCGCTATAAATTTCGCGGATGGCACGCTGCTCAG
>CAJAFJ010000724.1 GCA_903938955.1 uncultured beta proteobacterium
GCTGGTACACAAGCTGCTCAAACAGGCAGGCATCCAAGGAGAAAGCAAATGAAGTTTTTAATTGCGATCGAACCCGGTACCAATACCACCGCGTATGGCGTTGTCGTGCCTGATCTGCCAGGCTGTTTTTCCGCGGGAGATACGCTGGAGGACGCCTTCGATAATGCCCGTGAAGCCATTGACGCCTATTGTGAAATTCTGGCTGAAGAGGGTCAACATTTGCCCGCGCCTGAATCGATGGCGGTGCATCAGGCCAACCCCGACTTCGCCCATTGGGTCTGGGCGATGGTGGATGTGCCGGTAGAAAGTTACTGGGGGCCTGCAGAAAAAATCAACATCACGATTCCTGGGCGCACGCTCAAACGCATAGACGAATACGCGCGTGCGCATGGACAAACGCGCAGTGGGTTTTTGGCCGAAGCGGCGCGCCAAGCCATGCGCTGAAGCGGCCTGGTCATCATTTCAATTCATCAACAAGTTAGGTAGTTCTATGGAATGCACAGTCAGCTGGACCGGCGCTTTAGGTACGCGCTCAGGCATGGGTTTTGTCGCCGAAACCGGCAGCGGTCACACCATCATGATGGACGGCGCACCCGATGCGGCCAAACCCGAAAACGGTGGCCTCAACCTGGCCCCGCGCCCCTTGGAGACCGTGCTGGCCGGCACCGGCGGCTGCACTGCTTATGACGTGGTACTGATCCTCAAGCGCGGCCGCCACAATGTGCAGGGCTGCAGCGTCAAGCTCACCGCCGAGCGCGCCGAGGTCGACCCCAAAGTGTTCACCCGTATCAACATGCATTTCACCGTGACCGGCAAAGGCATCCCCGCCAGCGCGGTGGAGCGCGCGGTGGCCATGAGCCACGAAAAATACTGCTCCGCCAGCATCATGCTGGCCAAAACGGCCGACATCACGACCAGCTTTGAGTTGATCGAGAGCTGATCAAGGCCAGCGTTAAACCCGGTGCGCCACCGTCGTCATCACCCGGGCGGCGGCGCGCATCACGTTTTTAACTACTTGCGGCAACTCAATGGCGCCCAGTTGAGTGGCGTCCAGCGCATGGCGCGCCTCATCATCCATCATCTGCGCCACGATGGCGCGTGAGGCATGGTCTTGTGCGGGCAGTCGCGACAGGTGACTCTCCAGGTGCGCCTCCACCTGGTTTTCGGTCTCGACCACAAAGCCCAAACTCACGGGGTCGCCCAGCCGCCCGGCCAGCAGCCCGATGCCAAACGCACCGGCGTACCACAGCGGATTCAGCCGTGAGGTGTGATCGCCCAGTTCTTTCAGGCGCTGCTCGGTCCACGCCAGATGGTCGGTCTCTTCTATACAGGCTTTTCTGAAATGGGCACGAAGGGCGGCGTTGTTGGTTGAAAACGCTTGCGCCGTGTAAAGCGCCTGCGCACACACCTCGCCCACATGGTTGACCCGCATTAGTGCGCCCGCCTGCTTTTTATCCGCCTCTGAAAGCTCGGTCGCCTCGCCCGGCAACGTGGGGCAGGGCAGGGCCGCATGCGACGTGACAAACAGCGTGCGCAAGGCTGCATCAACTGTGGTGATGAATTTATCGGTAGGGCTTGAGTACATGGCGGATCAATTAATGAAGACTTTGTGGATTCGCTATTGTCCCCGTTTGAACAAGCGTCGCCGGCAAAAACAAAAGCCCCGCAATGGGGCTTTTTGACTCAGCTTGATCTGACTCAAAAACGATGACGAATACCCAGCGCCATGCCCGTGCTGTCGGTGCCCGCAGACGCCGTTACGCCGCCTAGGTAGCCATTGCCACCCGGTGCCACTTGTGCCAAGTTTTGGTTGTCGTAGTGCACCAGTACACCGTTCAAGTCGGTGCGCTTGGA
>CAJAFJ010000725.1 GCA_903938955.1 uncultured beta proteobacterium
ATGGCAATCAGCAAGTAGGTCGATATGGCAATCCAGATCTCCGTCTTCACCGCGTTCTCGCTGGTGCCAAAGAAGACCTTGATGCGCAAATGCTGCTTGATCCATTTGAAGAACAACTCCACCTGCCAGCGTTTGCGGTAAAGATCGCCGATCAGTTCGGGCTTCAAGGCAAAGTTGTTGGTCAGAAACACCAAGCGCTTGCCCGTGTCGTCCTTGACTACGACCCGGCGCATCGTCGTGGGGTAATCCTTGCTCGACTGATACGTTGTCAGCACACCAGTCTGATCGCACAGCACTGCAGTGCCCACCCGGTCCACCGGATGCGAGTAGCGCCGTTTGAACTTGGTGTTGCTCTTGGCCCTTGTCACAAAGAAGGCCTGCGCCTCGTGAATCACAAACAGCCGGGTGAAATCCAGATAGTCCCGATCCATCAAGTAGAACGCGCCTGGCTCCAGCACCAGATCGTCCATCACATTGACCTCGTGCGTCTTGCCGTCGGTGATGTGAATGAAACTGGGGATATTGCCTCTCAAGTCCAGCAGGGTGTGCAGCTTTATGGCCGCCTTGGTCGAGCGAAACGGCGCCTAGGCAAACACCGACAGGCACAGGTCGATGGTACTGGCGTCGAACGCGTAGACCGCAGCGTCGAGTTCCAGTCCAAACGGTTCTTTGGTGTACAGGGGGCGGACCAAGCCAATCAAGTGCTGGGCGAAGTCCGCATAGATTTGCCATGGGCGTGTGGCATTCGCATTGGCCAACGTGTTGCGCGAAATCGTCTGACTACGAAACCCCATGTGATACAGCCGCCGGGCTTGGGCGCGCAAGTTGACCTGGATATCGCGCAGGGACTCGCGGTAGGTCAATTGGGCGAATGCCATGGCGAAAAACTGATCCAGGCACGAGAAGTCCTTGACCTTGTGCTCGCCCCGATGGTCGGCCACACAGCGACGAAACGTGCTCAGCGGCAGATAGAGCATGAGTGGCGCAAATACGAGCTTGCCTTGGTGCATGGTGGTTTTGGGCGGAAACCCACGAAAAACCACAAGTCTGACGCTCGACGTTCAAATCGAGACCAGACTGAAACACCCAATTCAACAAGTAAATCATTAACTTACGACGTAATGATATGCAAACGTTGGGACACTACTGAGCGTAAATGTTAAAATTACACCTGTTCCGATAGTCAATTTTGGCCATGTCCAACTTCATTCCCACCGACCGTAAAACTGACTACCTGCTCCCCCCGTCGATGGATGACTGGCTCACGGAAGATCACCTGGCGCGCTTCGTTGTTGAAATCGTTGATGGGCTTGACCTCTCGAATCTGACCCGCCAATACGCGCGTCGGGGCTCCAAGGCAAATCACCCAGCCACTTTGCTGGCCATCCTGGCTTACGGCCACTCGACTGGCGTATTCTTCAGTCGCCAGCTGGAGATGGTCACGTACGACTCGGTCGCCTTTTCGATACATTGCTGCTGGCAGCCATCCCGACCACGACACCCTGGCCACCTTTCGCAGGCGCTTCATTGACGAACTCGCGGCTATTCGTTAAGTCCGACACGAACGGCTACTGACAGGCAGCGAATTGGACAACCAGTAAGCTGACTGTCGTGACCGGCGGCAATGGATCTGTTGCTGACCGTTGCAACAATCTGAGACCATCCTTTCTGTGCTGCCAAAGTCAGCTATCCCCTACGCACGCCGCATCACTTGGCCACCCGGCCCCACTCGGCTTCATAAGTCGTCACCAGCACCTGGTTGGACAGGCGGTTGACCTCGGTTGGCAGGCGCGCCATGTCGAGCGGGAAGTCAAACAGCGCGGGCAGGCTGGGCGGGGTCAAAAATCGCAGGCCGTCGGGCAGCGCGGTGGGCAGCCGGTAGGGGCGGCGGCTGGCCACCACAAAGCCCCATTCGCCAAAACTGGGCACATGGGCGTGGTAGGGCGTGGCGTGCAGGCCGACCGATTCGATGGTGTTCACCACGGTCCAGAAACTTTTGCGCGCCACCAGCGGCGAGGTGGTCTGGATCACGGCATAGCCGCTGGCCGCCAGGTGCCGGTCGAGCAGGGCATAAAACGCGTTGGTGTAGAGCTTGCCAATCGAAAAGTTGGTCGGGTCGGGGAAGTCGACCACGATCACGTCAAAGGTCTCGGGCGTGGTCTCCAGCCAGCTGAAGGCGTCGGTGTTGATGACCTTGACCTTGGGTGATTGCAGGGCGCTGCTGTTGAGCTTGACCAGCACCGGCTGCTGCGAAAACAGCGTGGTCATGGCCGGGTCCAGCTCCACCAGCGTGACACTTTCTACACCCGGGTATTTCAGGATTTCGCGCACCGCCATACCGTCGCCCCCGCCCAGCACGGCCACTTTTTTGGGTGTGCCGCCGCTGGCTGAAAAGGCCGCCATCACCGGGTGCACCAGCGCTTCGTGGTAGCGGTATTCGTCGCGCTGGGCAAATTGCAGGTTGCCGTTTAAAAACAGCCGGTAGCCGACCCGGCCTGCACCTCCGCCGTGCGTCACCACAATGCGCTGGTAGGGCGAGGTGCTGGCAAACACCACCGGGTCCTGGTACATCTTGTCTTCGGCCCAGGTGGTGACCTGGTCGGCTGTGGCCATGCCAACGCTCAGCAGGCCCAGCGTGGCGATGCAGGCCAGCGCGTGGCCCTTGAATTGACGCAGCTCATGGCGAAACAGCCACAGCGCCCACAGCGCCACTGCCGCATTCATCAGGCCAAACAGCAGGCCGGTGCGGATCAAGCCCAACTGGGGCACCAGCACCAGCGGGAAAGCGAGGGACACGGCCAGCGCGCCCATGTAGTCATAGGTCAGCACCTGCGACACCAGATCTTTGAGCGCCACGTTGCGCTTGAGTATGCGCATGACCAGCGGAATCTCCAGCCCCACCAGCGTGCCCACGAGCATCACCAGCATGTAAAGCAAAAACCGGAAGGAGCCCGGCAGGTAAGCGTTTGCTACAAAAAGAAGAGCGGGTAGCGCACCACCTATAAGGGCTACCAGCAGTTCTATCCTTAAAAAATGGGCGGGCAGCTGGCGCTCGAAAAAGCGCGACAGGTAAGAGCCCACGCCCATGGCGAACAGGTAGGTGCCAATGACGGTGGAAAACTGTAGCACCGAGTCGCCCAGCAAATACGACGCCAGCGCGCCCGCCGCCAACTCGTACACCAGCCCGCAGGCCGAGACGATAAAAACCGAGGCGAGCAGGGCGACTTCAACCGGGCGCGGCCCGCTGGGTTCTGGCGGGCTCACCCGTGGATCGCGGCGGCGACGATGATGCAAATGCCCAGCGACATGGCGGCCACCACCATCGCCAGCGCCTTGTTTTGCTTCTCGACAATTTCTTCCCACAGGTTGTAGGGCGTGAGTTTGTCAATGATGACAAAGGTCAGCAAGAAAATCACCACGCCCATCAGCGCAAACACTAGGGAGCCCATCAAAGCTCCCGATTTCAACCATTCCATACCCATGCTGAACTC
>CAJAFJ010000726.1 GCA_903938955.1 uncultured beta proteobacterium
TTCTGTCCGGTGTGGCGCGCAATGATGAGTTCGTTTTACATGCTGTGCTCCCAGCCGACCAACTCGGTCACGGTGACCTGGTAGCCCCACGCTTCCAGGTACAGGCAGCGCAACACATTGGTGATCTGGCTGCCCATTTCACGGGTATGCAGCGGGTGGCGCCACAACTCTGCCAGTGGCGTGCGCGTGAGCGACAGCGCTTTGTACTGACTCAAAGTCCGCGCCACTTCGGCCTGACAACAAGGCACCAGTACCATGAATTTGGCGCGTTTTTGCAGACCAAAAGCAATGGCGTCGTCCGTTGCAGTATCACACGCGTGCAACGCCGTGACCACGTCAATTTGACTCGGCAACTCATCCGACAGCGCCGACTCGGCCACGCTCAGGTTCAGAAATGACATGCGCGCGAATCCCAACTTGGCCGCCAGTTCGCGCGACTTTTGCACCAGTTCAGGGCGCGTCTCCACACCATAAATATGGCCGGTCTTGAGCGCTTTAAAAAACAAGTCGTAAATGATGAAGCCCAAATACGATTTACCCGCACCATGGTCAGCCAGCGTCAGACCACCCGGTTTGTCAGGCAGCTCCAGCAGCAATTTCTCAATGAATTGAAACAGGTGGTACACCTGTGTGAGCTTGCGCCGCGAGTCCTGGTTGAGCTTGCCTTCAACGGTCAGAATATGCAATTCTTTCAGCAACTCGATGGACTGACCGGGTCGAATTTCGGGTGCAATCACACCCGTTGCAGGGACGTTGGCAGACGCTTTAGCGTGTGACTTGGGATCAGTTTTTTTGGTTTTCATGCTTCTTTTTTACCGCATGGCTCTGCGTCAGCGCTTGTAGTCGCAAGCGCTTGGTGCGGACAGCCCGACGAGCGCCCTACCCCCAATGCTTCCCAGCCGGGCACCCCAATGCGTTCCATGGTTTCCATGTTGCGCTCAAAAATGCTTTCCGCCTCGGGGAAAGCCGCCACCGCCCGGTCAATACTGTCTTCGCGCAGCAGGTGCAAGGTGGGGTACGGCGAGCGGTTGGTGAAGTTGGTGACGTCATCCACCCGGGTGCCGGCAAACTGATAGTCAGGGTGCAAATTGGCGATTTGCAGCACGCCCTCCAAGTCCAGATCGACCAGGGCCTGATCCGCGTCCGCCAGAAAATCGTTGAAATCCAGAAAATCAGCCAGACAATCCGGCGCGATCAGCAGCGTGGTATCGCGCTCCTGCGGGTCGCTGTCGTTGAGCGCCTTGAGCTCAACCATCAGGTCCTGCAACAAGGCTTGCGCCGTTGGGGCGCGGCTCACCACGTAATGCACCTGCCCCTTGACATGCACACTCTTGGCAAACGGGCACAGGTTCAAACCGATGACCGCCCGCTCCAACCAGATGCGGGTGTCGTCAATGACGGTTTCTGTTGTTACTGACATGCTTGACTCACTATTAAACAAAATTACTGGGCTGACCCACGATCAGCTTGGCCAACTCATCCAGCACCGGGCTTTGAATCCTGAGTGCGGGGTAAATAGTATTCGCCACCTCAAACCCCTGCACATTGGCCAAGCGAAAAGCCAGTTGACCGGCATCATGGTCAGCGGTCACGGTGACACTGGCACGCGCCTCGGTTTGGTAGTCAAACCTAATCGCCTGCAAAGTGTGTTTTTCAGGGTGGCGCACGTTGACGCGCTCATGCTGGACGAAACCGGCTGACAAACGCGACTCAATCCGGTTCAAATCAGGCGGGAAATTGGCGCTCACACTGCCACTCACCAACGCTCCATCGCGCGGCACGATGCGCCAGCCGAGCACGATGTAATCGAACACTTCCTGGTCACGTAGTGTCTTTTTGCGTGCATCCACCCGAAAGTCAACCAGCTTCATGTCGGGCCAGGGTGTTTTCCCGTTCAGACTCAAGGCGGGGCCTTGAGGGCCAATCACATTGAGTTGCTTGGCCAGATCGGCGACATACAGCCATACCGTTTTGGCCGCCGCTTCGGTCAAGCGGGTACTCACCGCATGCTGGTTTTTGTGCACGCTTTGTTCGGCTTGCAGCGCATGGGCCTGCGATTTAAGTTGACTCAGAAAACTCACGACGCCTCCCTGACGCTTTGATGAACAGCACGAATTATTACAGCAGCCTTAAACCGGTCAGCCGCTCATGCTCGCGACCGGCAAACCGGTCCGTCATACCGGCAATGTAGTCAGCCACCACACGCGCCATCACGTTGGCCGCCTCAGGCCCGCTGGGCGCAGCCAAAGAGCGCGCCAGAAAACGGGGCTGCATTTCTTGCGGACTCGCCAGATAAACGGCAAAAAGCTCGGTCACTACCCGCGCCGCCTGCCCGGTGGTGTGGGTGACCTGCGGGTGCCGGTACAGTTGTTGGTACAAAAACTTCTTCAGCGTCTGCGACTTGGCGCGCATGGCGTCACCAAATTGCACCAACGGTGGCAGCTGGCGAACCGCTTGCACACTTTGCGGTCCGGCTTCATCCAGCGCGCGCCCGGTTGCGGCAATCACGTCGTACACCTGGGCACTGAGCATGCGGCGAATGGTTTCGTAGAGCAACCGGCGACCTTGCGTATCGCCCGCCAAATGGGGGAATTCAGCCAATGTCTCCTGCCGGAAATCATCAAACAGCGCCACCGCCTGCAACTGATCCATGGTGATCAGGCCGGAGCGCACGCCATCGTCAATGTCATGCGCGTTGTAGGCAATTTCATCGGCCAGATTACACAGCTGCGCCTCCAGGCTGGGCTGAGTGCGCTGCAAAAAACGCTGCCCCACGCCACCGGGCTCGCTCTGCTCAATCAACTCGGCGTTGCTGCGGGAGCAATGTTTGAGAATGCCTTCTCGGGTCTCAAAGGTGAGGTTCAAGCCATCAAACTCGGGGTAACGCTCTTCCAGCTTGTCCACCACGCGCAGGCTTTGCAGGTTGTGCTCAAATCCACCGAAAGCGGCCATGCAGCTATTGAGCGCATCTTGCCCGGCGTGACCAAACGGCGTGTGCCCGAGGTCATGCGCCAGCGCAATCGCCTCGACCAAATCTTCATTCAGGTGGAGCGAGCGCGCAATGGACCGGCCCAGTTGCGCCACCTCCAGCGAATGCGTCAGCCGGGTGCGAAACAAATCGCCTTCGTGATTCAGAAACACCTGCGTTTTATACACCAGCCGCCGAAAGGCTGTGCTGTGAACAATCCGGTCCCGGTCCCGCTGAAACTCGCTGCGCGTTGGCGCCGGTGCTTGCGGGTAACGTCGCCCCTGCGTGTTGGCAGGATCGCAGGCAAAAAGGGCCAGCGTCATGAAAGGCCCGCGCCATAAAGGCCAAGCACGCTGCTTTGAAGCGTGATCAGGCGCAGCACAAATCAATCACTTGACGAACCAAGGCATCCGGCGCACTGCGCATCACGGCACTGCCCAACTTGTCGATGACCACAAACTTGATGGCGCCACCTTCCGCTTTTTTGTCCACACGCATCAGCTCAAGGTAACGCCCGGCGTTGTCGGTCGCCGACAAATGTGGGCCTTTCACGGGCAGACCGGCGCGCTCGATCAGCACCGTCAAGCGGTGAACAAAGGCCGCATCCACGCCGCCGAGCTGCTGTGACAAATGGGCTGCCATCACCATGCCGCAACCCACCGCCTCCCCATGCAGCCACTCGCCATAGCCCAAGCCGGACTCAATGGCGTGACCAAACGTATGGCCAAAATTGAGAATAGCGCGCAAGCCCGCTTCACGCTCATCCTGCCCCACCACCCAAGCCTTGATTTCACAACTGCGCTTGACCGCGTGGGCCAGCGCGGCGGGCTCACGCGCCATCAAGGCGTCCATATTGAACTCAATCCAGCTTAAAAAATCGAGGTCGGCAATGGGCCCGTATTTGATGATTTCTGCCAGACCCGCACTGAGCTCACGCGGTGGCAAGGTCTTGAGCGTGTCGAGATCACACACGACTTTAAGCGGCTGGTAAAACGCACCCACCATGTTTTTGCCCATGGGATGATTGATGCCGGTCTTGCCCCCCACAGAGGAGTCAACCTGCGACAACACAGTCGTGGGCACCTGCACAAAAGGCACACCGCGCATATAACTGGCGGCAGCAA
>CAJAFJ010000727.1 GCA_903938955.1 uncultured beta proteobacterium
AGGTGGTAAAGATTTCGAGATCGAAAGCGCCTTCCAGTGGCAGGTTGTCCAGCACCAGTTGGCCACCATCGATTTTGAAGGAGGCACCCTGGCCATTGACCAGCACGCGCGCCAGATTCAGTTCTTCGCCGTCGAGCTTCAGGGGCTGCGCTTCCACCTCGGGGTTGCGGCGCAGCGTCATTTTGTTGAGCACGCGGGTTTTGGCCGGGTCCAGGTCAAATGTCAGGTTGACGGTGTCGATCCAGTAAGCGGGGGCGGTGTAGTCGGCACGTCGAATGACGGTGGCGGGGCCTTCGGCCTCACGAAGTTGCAACATGCAGATTCTCCAAAAATTTTGAGTTCAATAATTCGGTGTAGTCGCGCACGCTGGCCACGACATGGGGTCCGGCGAGCTGTGCCGGGGTGTGTGTGGTGCAGACCGCCACGGCCAGCATGCCCGCCCGGCGTGCCGCCTCAACGCCAAAAGGCGCGTCTTCAAACACGATGCAGGCATCCGCTGTTGAATTCATGCGCCTGGCAGCTTCCAGAAATATGGCAGGGTCCGGCTTGCCGGGAAACCCTTCGTCGCCGCCGACTACGGCATGGGGCGCGGTTTTCATCTGGAGATGCGAAAAGGCAAACGCAATGTTGTGCTGGTCGCCCGCTGTGCCCACGCCGAACTTCAAACCGGCGTGCAGCGCCTGCTCTGAAAATGCCTTGAACCCGGCCACCTCCGAGAAGACGGGTGAATATAACGCGCGGTAGAGCGTTTCTTTCTCGGCAATCAGGGCCCAGGCCTCGGCTTCAGGCACGTCGCGCTGAAACAGTTCGCGCATGCACTCGACCCCGTTGCGCCCGGTGGTGCGGCTCATCAGGTCGTCCAGGTCAATCTCCAAACCATGGCGCTGGGCAAAATCAACCCAGCTTTGCGCGTGGTAGGGCATGGAGTTGATCATGGTGCCATCCATGTCAAAAATCAGGGCCTGGATGGGCCGTGCTGGCGCGATCAGACGGTGCATCAGACGCCTTGTTTCAGGGACGCTTCAATGAATTGGTCCAGGTCGCCGTCCAGCACTTTTTGGGTGGCGGAGGTTTCGTAATTGGTGCGCAAATCCTTGATACGGCTGTTGTCCAGCACGTAACTGCGAATCTGGTGGCCCCAGCCGACGTCGGTCTTGGAGTCTTCCAGCTTTTGCTGTTCTTCCTGCTGCTTGCGCATCTCAAAGTCGTAGAGTTTGGAGCGCAGGCGTTTCCACGCCACGTCACGGTTGCCGTGCTGGCTGCGCCCGTCCTGGCACTGCACCACGATGCCGGTGGGCAAGTGGGTTAAACGCACGGCGGAATCGGTCTTGTTGATGTGTTGACCACCCGCGCCGCTGGCCCGGAAGGTGTCAGTACGCACATCGCTGGGGTTGATGTTGATTTCGATCGAGTCGTCCACCTCGGGGTAGACGAACACCGAGGCAAACGAGGTGTGACGCCCGCCCGACGAGTCAAACGGTGACTTGCGCACCAGGCGGTGCACGCCGGTTTCGGTGCGCAACAGGCCAAAGGCGTACTCGCCTTCGACCTTGATGGTGGCGCCCTTGATGCCGGCGGTGTCGCCCGGGGTTTCGTCTTCAATCGTGACCGCAAAGCCCTTGCGTTCGGCGTAGCGCAGGTACTGGCGCAGCAGCATGCTGGCCCAGTCGCAGGCTTCGGTGCCACCGGCGCCGGCCTGGATGTCGACAAAGGCGTTCATCGGGTCGGCCGGGTTGTTGAACATGCGGCGGAATTCCAGCCCTTCAACGATCTCTTTCAACTTGGTGGTTTCGCCTTCGATGGTGATCAGGCCGGCTTCATCGCCGTCCTCTTTGCTCATCTCGAACAACTCGGTGTTGTCGGCGATCTCGGCGGTCAGGTTGTCGAGGGTGACCACCACGCCGTCCAGCGTTTTCTTTTCGCGGCCCAGCTCCTGGGCGCGCTTCGGGTCGTTCCAGACCGTTGGGTCTTCGAGGGAGGCGTTGACGGTTCTCAGGCGTTCAGATTTGGCAGGGTAGTCAAAGATACCCCCGTAATTCGAGGGTCCGCGCGCTCAGATCGGTGAGTTGGGTGCCGATGAGGTTGATGCGTTCTGCTTACATGATGCGGGTCCTAAACTTTTGTGTATCAAATAACCCGCTATTTTCTCACGCCGGGCCGGTTGCTCATTTGGCTGCGTGTTCAGTCG
>CAJAFJ010000728.1 GCA_903938955.1 uncultured beta proteobacterium
CCGCCTCGTGCTGGTGTGGTTTGCGTTGTCCATCGGGGTGGCCATTGCGTCGCCGATCGTCAAGCCGCAAGGGCTCGCGCTGATCTGCACGGGCACCGGCGGCATGAAGCTGCTGGCCCCGTCCGATGACGGTCAACGCGATCCGGGCTGCAACACGCTGGATTGCCCGCTGTGCGGTCTGCTGGGCGCGGCGCCACTGCCGCTAGCGCCAATGAGCCCACTGGGGTCGTTACAAGCCGTCAACGACCTGCCGATAACTCGGCATGCGGCCCACACGGGCCGCCTCACCGCTGCGCCACCGCCGGCGCGCGGGCCTCCTGCGTCGCTTCACGCCATTTAATCCATGGCTGCGGCTGCTGGCTTGGCCAGTGCGGCGAGTCAGTTTGTTATCCATTGCCGCCGCAGTCCGGGCGCCATGGCGAGCCCCTTGACGGGTCCATGGCACGCCGTCCTGCGGCTCGCGACCCCCACCTATTCTTGCGACACTCATTATTCACACTAAGGAAAAAACCATGAAACTTAAAGCACTCGCCCTTATCGCCGCTCTGGCCTGCGCCAACCTCTATGCCCAAACGGTGGACGTCAAAGATGCCTGGATTCGTACTGCGGTGGCGGGCCAAAAGGCCACCGGCGCTTTCATGAAAATCACCGCCAAAGACGGCGCCAAACTGGTGGCTGCCTTCTCCCCCGCCGCCGGCGTGACGGAAGTGCATGAGATGAAGATGGAAGGCGACATCATGCGCATGCGCGCCGTGCAAGGTGGTCTGGATTTGCCCGCGGGCAAAACCGTGGAACTCAAGCCCGGGGGTTACCACGTCATGTTGATGGATTTGAAAACAGCCTTGCCCAAAGACAGCACCGTGCCCATGACCTTGACCTTCAAAGACGCCAGCGGCACCGAGAGCAAAGTGGAACTCAAGGTGCCGGTGACCACCCTGGCCCCTGGCGGCAAGATGGGCGATATGCCGGCCATGGACCACAGCAAGATGCCGATGAATCACAGCATGCACAAGCCCTGAGCGGCGTTATTCAGAATGCAGAATGATTCTTTGAAAGAGTTTTTAGCTTGGATTATGAAATCAGTAAAAACTCGGATTCAAAGATTCACCGCGTCTGTTTTTCATGCGACTATCACGCCTCTTGTCACTGCGTGATCGCCGTTGACCCTCAAAAAGCCGTAACGCAACTTTGCCATCTCACTGATGCTGTCTAAGCCCATCAACACCTCGTTACAGCGCCGTTTGGCGCTGTGGCTGCTGGTGCTGGCCACCGTGTTCGGGGCGCTGGCTCCCACGCTGTCGCACGCACTGGTGTTGGCGCGGGGTGAGTCGGCGCCGATGATGGAGGTTTGCACCAGCACCGGCATGAGTTGGGCGGCCAACGCGGCTGCACCGGATTCCCCAGGCGGGCATGAATCGGCACCCTCGCTGAAAAGTTGCCCGTTTTGCCTGCTCGCCCTTGACCGTGCCGCGCCGCCGCCTCCGTCGGTTCACTTCTTCGACGTGTCCGGCGCCTACGCGTCGCCCACGATCCGGCCGACATTCTTCTATGTCACGCCGTTCGCGCTCACGCCGCCATTGCGCGGCCCGCCCCATCTCTCTTGAACTACTAAATTAATAGCGCCCCCGCATTTTTTATATGCGTTACAGGCGTATTGGCTTACTATTTTCTTGAGAATTTTCATGTTGAAGAATCGTGTTTCCGTGGGCGCGTCTTGTCGCCTGCTTCCCCTTGTTGGCGCTTTGGCGCTGATCCCTGTCTTTAGCCTGGCCCAGGGCGTGGCCACTGAGGCGCAACTCAACACCATCAGCGTGACCGAGACGCGTGCCCAGCTCGACCCCACCCTGCCCAACAGCACCGCCACGCGCACGGCAGAGCAGCTGCGCGAACAAAATATCTTTAACGCCGAAGACGTCGCCACCACCCTGCCCAGCACCACCGTGCGCAAGCGCTACTTTGGCGACCGTAATTCCAATATCGGCGGGCGCAGCTTTGGGGTGCTGCAACCGGGCCGGGCCCTGGTGTACCTGGACGGGTATCTGATTTCCAACTTCCTGGGCCGCTTTGATGCGCCGCGCTGGAACATTGTCAATATCGAATCGATTGAGCGCATCGACGCGCTTTACGGTCCGTACTCCGCCATTTACCCGGGCAACTCGATTGGCACCACGCTGGCCATTTCCGAGCGCAAGCCCACGGGGCTGGAGGCGTCGGCCAGCCTCAAGTACAACCACCAGTCGTTCAGCGAGTACGGCAGTTCGGCGGACTATGCCGGCACGATGCTGTCGGCGCGGCTGGCCTCGCGGCTGGACTCCGGCCTGTGGTTTTCACTGGGCGTGCAGCACCAGGACAGCGAGGGCCACCCCATGGGCTACGCCAACGCCGTGCGCGGAGTGACTGCCAACGCATTTGCCGCCCCGACATCGGGCACCGCGGTGACCGGCATCCGCTATGACAAAGACCCCCAAAGCCGCGACCGCGCGGTGTTTGGCGCCACCAGCATCGACCATTCGGTGCAGGACACGCTCAATGTGCGCATGGGCTACGACATTTCACCGACCCAATCCATCGAAGGCCGGGTCTCTTCCTGGCGCAGCGACAGCACGGTGCGCAACCAGACCGACCTGCGCGATGCGGCGGGCAACCCGGTCTGGAGCGGGGTGGTGCACGATGGCGTCAACCGCTTCACCTTGCCCGCCAACAGCTTTGCCCCCAGCCAGCGCGACGAGCTGCACCAGCAACTGGGCCTGACCTGGAAGACCCGCCACGCCACCGGCTGGAATGCCTCCGTCGTGGTGACCGACTATGAAATCCAGAGCGACGCCAACCGCCAGGCCAGCACGGCGGACCCGCTGGCGGCTTTGGGCGGCGCGGGCACCGTCACGCGCCGCGACGGCACGGGCTGGAACACCTTTGAAGTGCAAAGCACCTACACGCCAAGCCAGGGCGACTTTGGCGATGGCAAGCACGCACTTACCTTCGGTCTGCACCGCAACCAGTACCAGTTGCACAACGTGGTGAACAATGCCACCGACTGGCGCAATACAGAAACCACGCTCAACCAGAGCTATGACGGCAAGACCACCATCACCGCGTTGTACGCGCAAGACGCCTGGAAGCTGACCCCGGACCTGTTGTTGACCGCTGGCGTGCGCATGGAGCGTTTTGAGTCGTCTGACGGCGCGCAATTCTTCGCGGGCTCGCCCGCCGTGCAGACCGCCTATGCGACGCGCACGCTCAGCGAGGCCAGCCCCAAACTGTCACTGGCCTGGACCGCGGCCGACGACCTGTTGCTGCGCGCCAGCCTGGGCCGGGGGGTGCGCTTTCCCAATGTGGACGAGCTGTTCAATGGCACCAAAACAGGCAGCAACATCACCACCAGCGACCCTCATCTGCGCCCTGAAATTTCCGACTCCATGGAGCTGTCCGCCGAAAAATACTGGGACCAGCACACGCTGCGCGCCAGCTTCTTTCGCGATGACGTGACGGACACCATCCTGCGCCAGACCGACAGCACGGTCACGCCCAGCGTGACCCGCGTGAGCAACGTGGACCGGGTGCTGACCCAGGGCATCGAGCTGGTGTGGCAGTCGCGCGACGTGCTCATTCACGGGCTGGACATCGGTGGCAGCGCCACGTTCACGCAGGCCACGGTCAAGGCCAATGCCGCCAACCCCGCGCAAGTGGGCAAGGCCTGGTTGCGCATTCCCAAACAGCGCTACGCCGTGCAGGCCAGTTACCGCCCCAACGCCGCATGGTTGTTGGGCGCGTCCTGGCGTTTCTCGGGCCGGCAGTTCAACACGGAGCTGAATGTGGATGACAATCCGGACACCTATGGCGGCACCTCCCGCGTCAACCAGCTTGACCTGAAGGCCGCCTGGAAGTTTGCCCGGGGCTGGGAGTGGGGCGCTGGCATCAACAACGTGACCAATAATGCCGCCTGGCAGGGACACAGCATGCCGCAGCGCTCCATTCAGACCGAGCTGCGTTACAGCCTGAAATAAGAGGAGTATTTGCATGACGACCAGAGCCGCACCACGGGCTTCATTGCAGCGCCATCTCGTCATTGCCGGTGGCGTGGTGCTGTTCCATGTGGCGGCGTTGTGGGCGCTACAAACGGGCTTGATCCAGCGCGTGGTGGAGGTGCTGGTGCCGGTGGCGTTGCTCAGTGACTTCATTGAGCCGTCCCAACCCAAAGTGGCACCACCGCCGCCGATGCCGCCCAAGGCCGTGACGCAAGCCGCGCCCCGCAAGGTGGCCGCTGCGCTGCCACCCCCGCCGATGCCGCTGGCCATTGCCGACCCAACGCCCGCGCCCAACGCCCCGACGGGCGTGGTGGCGCAGCCCAAACCGTTACCGCCCATCGCCGCCCCGGTGGCGGTAGCCCCGGCCCCGGTGGCCGCGCCCAAAGTCGAGTTGCCGTCCAGCGATGCCGATTACCTGCAAAATCCCAAACCCGCTTACCCGGCCATGAGCAAACGCCTGGGCGAGCAGGGCAAGGTGATCGTGCGGGTGCTGATTGGCGTCGATGGCACGGCGCAAAAGGCGGAGATTCGCCAGTCCAGCGGTTTTGATCGAATCGATCAGGCCGCCCTGGCCACCACCCAGCGCTGGCGCTACTTGCCCGGCAAGCGTGGCGGCGTGGCGGAAGCCATGTGGTTTAACGTGCCTATTAATTTTGTTTTGGAGTAAGCGTTCATGAATTCGCAATCCGGTCTTTTATCCCTTTGGACCCAGGGCGACGTCGTTACCCGCACGGTCGCGTTACTGTTGCTGGGCATGTCGCTGGCCTCGTGGATGGTCATCATCCTCAAAACCCTGGGCCTGCGTCAGATGGCCAAAGACGCAAAGTTGATCGAAAAATTCTGGCACGCCCGCGACTTTGCCGACGGGCTGGCGCAACTCGGTGGTGACGCCAGCAACCCGTTTCTGCAACTCGCCCTGAAAGGCCAGGAAGCCAATGCCCACCTGCTGCCGCAAAGCGGCGACCGGGAGTTGATTGACTCGCTGGACCGCAACGACTGGGTCACGCGCAGTCTGCGCAGTTCGATGGACGAAGCCACGGCGCAGCTGCAGTCGGGGCTGGCGGTGCTGGCCTCGGTGGGCTCCACCGCGCCGTTTGTCGGCCTGTTCGGCACGGTGTGGGGCATTTACCACGCGCTGCTGGCGATCGGCCTGTCGGGTCAATCGACCATCGACAAAGTGGCCGGTCCGATTGGCGAGGCGCTGATCATGACCGCACTGGGGCTGGCGGTGGCGATTCCCGCCGTGCTGGGCTACAACGCGCTGGTGCGTGGCAACAAGGGCGTGCTGATCAAGCTCAACCGCTTTGCCTACGACCTGCACGCGCTGTTTGTGACCGGCTCGCGCGTGGGCTCCAACGGCGCCTTCACCAGCGGCAACGTGTTGCCTATCCGTAAAGGCTGATCACCATGGCTTTCGGAACCCAAGACGACAGCGATGAGGTGATGAACGAGATCAACATGACGCCGCTGGTGGACGTGATGCTGGTGCTGCTCATCATCTTCATCATCACCGTGCCGGTGATGAAACACGCGGTCAACATCGACCTGCCGCGCGCATCCAACGTGGTGCAAGACGCCAAGCCCGAAACCATCCGCCTGAGTGTGGATGCCAAGGGCGCCTACTACTGGAACGAAGCGCCGCTGGCGGACGCCGATCTCGGCCCGCAACTCAGCGCCGCAGCCGTCAAACAACCGCAGCCTGAGCTGCACATTCGCGGTGACAAGGCGGTGCGGTATGAACGCGTGGCGCAAGTTATGGCGGCGGCGCAGCAGGCGGGCTTGAAAAAAATCGGCTTCATCACCGAGCCGGCGAAATGAGTGGCCCCGGCCAGCTAGACGCTGTTCGCTCCGGCGCAAGCCGTGGCGATGTCTGTTCTCCAAATGATTTTTTAGAGGTTGAAATGCCCGTTCATTTTTTTAGACAACCCGCCCGCCAGCTGCTGGTCTGGCTGGCCGCCACGGTGTTGATGTGCGGCACCAGCTGGGCACAGCACGAGCACGCGCAGCCCAAAGCGTCGACCGAGGCCACGCCGGCGTCAGCCTCGACGGCGAGCGCCAAAAAACCGATGGCACGCAAGGCCCGGCCGCAACTCGGTATCGGCGCGGCCTTGGCGCCAGACGGCACCTTGTGGCTGGCCGGGCTCAATGCCGAAAACCAGTTGTTTGTGCAAAACGCACCCGCCCCGGTCGGCACGGCGGCGCGCCAATGGACGGCGCCACGGGTGCTCGACACCGCAGGCGACCCGATTTCCGCCGACGGCGAGAACCACCCTAAGCTGCTGTTTGGCCCCGGGGCCACGGTGCTGCTGGCCTACACCCAGCCGCTGCCCAAACCCAACACCGGCTATGTGCGCCTGCTGCGCTCGGTCGATGGCGGGCAAACCTTCGCCGCGCCGGTCACGGTGCACGCCGACCGCCAGGAAATCACGCACCGCTTTGAGTCGCTGGGGTTTGACGCGCAGGGCGCTTTGCACACCGTCTGGATCGACAAGCGCGACCTGGAAGCGGCACCCAAAGTGGGCACCAAGTCCAGCTACCGGGGTGCGGCCATTTACCGCAACGTCTCGCTGGATGGCGGCGCCACCTTTGGCCCGGACCTCAAGGTGGCCGATCACTCCTGCGAGTGCTGCCGCATTGCGCTGGCGCTGGGCACCGACGGCGTGCTGCGCGCCATGTGGCGTCATGTGTTTGCCCCCAATGTGCGCGACCACGCGGTGGCGGCCCTGACCCCTGCGGCCGTGACCCCCCTCGTGCGCGCCACCTTTGACGAATGGCGCGTGGACGGTTGCCCGCACCACGGCCCCGGCCTGGCGCCTGCGGGCGAGGGTTTTCACGCCGTCTGGTTTGGCATTCGCCAGCAGGGCGACGAGCCGGGGGCGGGCGTGCGCTACGCCCGGCTCCAGGCCGACGGCCGCCCCCGCTTGGAGACGGTGCGCCGCCTGCCCGATGAGCGCGCCGAGCATGCCGATGTGATGGCCGATGGCCCGCGCGTCGCGGTGGTCTGGCGCAGCATTGATGGCATGACCAGCACCCTCAAGGCCTGGTTGTCAACCGATGGCGGGCAGACGTTCCGGGTGCAAACGTTGGGCCAGGCGAGTGGTGAAAACGACTTCCCCCGCCTGGTGCAAAACGGCCCGCGCATGGCGGTGGTGTGGCGCCATGCCAAAGAGGTACAGGTTTATGACATCGCGTTCTGAGTTTCAAGGCCACGGTGCTGCCGTGCTCGGCATGACGCGCCGCAGTGTTTTGGCTGTAGCCACGGTTTTTCCGCTAACTTTATGGTCAAATCAGCCTATAGCCCCCGTAAACAGTGCGCAGACAGCTATTAAAACTGTAGTGGACTTTGACGGGGAAACGTGGGCCGCTTTGCTCAAGAATGGCCCGCGCCCGGCGGCCTACGTGTTCACCACCACCTACTGCTCGACCTGCCCGGATGCGTTTGACCAGTTGCACCGCTTCATTGCAAAAGCCGGCCAAAAGGTGGAACTGGTCGCCGTGGTGATGGACGTGCCGGCGTCGCGTGCGCTGGCGCATGTTCACCACTTTGTCGGTGCCACCCAGCTTTATGCGTTTGAAGGTTTTGCCCCCGCTATCCGGCAAAGCGTGGACCCGAAGTGGCCCAACGTCACGCCCTACGTGGTGCTGCTGGGGCGCAACGGGGCTGTGCAGCGCAGCATTGGCCCGCCCGAGGCCGCCATGCTGAAGAAGTGGCTGGCCTGAGCGCCGGTGATGTAAAAACTGGCTGGCGGCGTTAGGCCGCCAGCAGGTCGTTCAAGCTTCTGGCAATCACTTGGGTCGCGCGGCGCAGGTCTTGCAGGTTCAGTCGCTCATCGGCACGTTTGGCGTGCGACTCCAGCACCGTTCTCGGGCCTGCACCATAAATCACACCCGGAATGCCCGCCTCGCAAAATAGCCGAACGTCGGTGTACAGCGGCGTGCCTTGCGCGGGAATTTTCTCGCCAAACACTTGCTCGCCATGCTTCTGGATCGCATCCACCAACGGTTGATTGCCCGGCAGTGGCTGCATGGAATGGGCCAACAAAATACGTTTGATGTCGACCGTGATGCCGGGCGTTTTGGCCGCCACCGTGCTGATGATCTGGCGCAGGGTGGCCTCCAC
>CAJAFJ010000729.1 GCA_903938955.1 uncultured beta proteobacterium
GGGTCTTGCGGTAGGCAATGCCTTTTTCCAGCATCTTCAAAAACAGCCACTGGTTCCACTTGTAGTATTCGGGCTCGCAGGTGGCGACCTCGCGGCTCCAATCCACGGCCAGGCCCATGGCCTGCATCTGCTGCTTCATGTAGGCGATGTTGTCAAACGTCCACTGGGCGGGCGGCACCTTGTTCTTGAGCGCGGCGTTTTCGGCGGGCAGGCCGAACGCGTCCCAGCCCATGGGCATGAGCACGTTGTGGCCGTTCATGCGCAGGTAGCGCGCCAGCATGTCGTTGATGGTGTAGTTGCGCACATGGCCCATGTGCAGCTTGCCGCTGGGGTAAGGCAGCATGGAACAGGCGTAGAACTTCTTTTTGAGTTGGCCTTGCGCGTCGCGTGCGTTTTCGGTGACGCGATAGGCATCCATCGCGGTCCAGTGGCTGTGCGCGGCTTTCTCGACGTCGAGATGGTTGTATTTTTCTTGCATTTTTGGAGTTCTCAGGCGGTCAACAGATCGGTGGATCAAAGTCCAGCGATTTTAAGGTTTGGCAACAGGGCGTGCGCCGGGCATGGCATCGGCGACAAAACCGATGCGGTTCAAGCCGGCTTTTTGTGCGGTGCCCATGACTTCGACAATGCGGCCATAGGGCACAGCCGCATCGGCGCGCAACTGCACTTCGGTTTCGGGGTTCACACGGGCGGTTTGCGCCAACCGGGTGGCCAGTTCGGGCAGGCCCAGCGGCTGGTCGCCCAGAAAGGTTTGACCGGTTTTATCCACCACCACGGTGACAGAGTGGGCCGCCGCGCCGGGTTTGGCGGCGTCAGTGCCGGGCAGGTCCAGCTTGATGGAGGTCGCCAACAGCGGGGCGGTGAGGATAAAAATAACTACCAGTACCAGCATCACGTCGACCAGCGGCGTCATGTTGATGTCGCTCATCGGCTGGGGGCCGGGGGTGCGTTCTACACGGCCAAAAGACATATCTGCCTCGGGTCGCTTCAAACTTGCCAGACGGACTGGCTGGCAAACAGCTCCCGCAGGTCACGGGCAAACCCTTCCAGCTCGGCCTCAATACAACCAATGGAACGGCCCAGCACGTTGTAGGCCAGCACCGCCGGAATGGCCACAGCCAAACCGGCCGCCGTCATGATCAGCGCCTCGCCCACCGGGCCGGAAATTTTGTCGATGGTGACCTGGCCGGCGCTGGAGATGCCGATCAGGGCGTGATAAATGCCCCACACCGTGCCCAGCAAGCCGACAAACGGCGCGGTAGAACCGACCGTGGCGAGCAGCACCTGGCCATACTGAAGTTGGGCCAGCGCGGTGTGCAAGGCATCGCGCAGCACGCGCGTCAGTTGGTGCGACTTGTCACCGACGGCAGCGAGTGTGCCTGTCGCTTGCGTTTTGGTCGCCAGCACCATCGGCATGACAAGGACTTCACGGTCAAACGCCTGAAGTTGATGCAGCGAGGCTTCAACCGAGGCGGCGCCCCAAAAGGCCGCCACGCAGCGCGTGACATCGGCGCTGGCTCGGCGCAACAACCACGACTTCCAGAGAATCACCACCCAGCTGCCGACCGACATCACCAAAAGTAACAAGGCGACCCCTTGGGTCACCGCATCGCCCTGTGAAAACAGCTGAACCGCGTTCATTTCAGGTTGAGCACGTCGAACATGTCAAACAAACCGGTTTTTTGCTGGCCTAGAAAACGCACGGCGCGCAAACTGCCCTGCGCGTAGGTGGTTCGGCTGGAGGATTTGTGTGAGATCTCGATGCGTTCACCAATGCCGGCAAACAGCACGGTATGGTCGCCCACAACGTCGCCGCCGCGAATGGTGGCGAAGCCGATGCTGGACGGATCGCGCTCGCCAGTCACGCCTTCACGGGCGTAGACCGCGCACTCGTTCAGATCGCGCCCCAGGGCGTCGGCAATCACCTCGCCCATTTTCAGAGCCGTACCCGACGGGGCATCGACCTTGTGGCGGTGATGGGCTTCGATGATTTCAATGTCATAGCCGGTGGACAGCGCCTTGGCGGCCATCTCCAGCAACTTCAGCGTGACGTTGACACCGACGCTCATATTGGGGGCCATCACGATGGCGATGTCTTGCGCGGCGGCGGCGATTTCCAGTTTTTGCGCCTCGCTGAAACCGGTGGTGCCAATGACCACATTAACACCCAGTTCGCGGCACACGCGCAAATGGGCCAGCGTGCCTTCTGGCCGGGTGAAATCAATCAGCGTGTGGGCATTTTTCAGGCCCAAAGCCAGATCGGACGTAATCTGAACCCCACTGGTCTGGCCAAGAAACGCCATAGCATCTGTGCCAACGGCAGGGCTGGCGGCAACGTCAAGCGCACCCGCCAGAACACAATCATCGGCCGCCTTGATCGCCTCGATCAGCATCTGTCCCATGCGCCCGGACGCGCCCGCAACGGTAATCTGATGTGACATGGTTAGCGCCCTGCCGACTCAAGGGGGGGGTAGCTGGCGGGCAGCGGTGGGAGCGGCGTGGGCTCGGTCGCTTTGACGGGCGCGGGCAACTGCTTCAAGCTCTCTTCGCTCATTTCCAGCACCGGCACCTTCGCAGTGTTGCGACCCGAATCGAGCGACGCGACGAACTCAGCTTCGGTGGGCAGGGTGTCCGCCTCAAGGCGCTCCAGCGCGTCGCCTTTGAAGAAGACGGTGACTTTGCGTGCCTGCGGCTCCAGTCCCTGGCGCTTGAACGTAAACACATAGTCCCAGCGGTCCGCGTGGAACACGCTGGTCAACAGGGGCGTCCCCAGGATATTACGCACCTGGTCCCGGCTCATGCCCGGCTTGACGGCCTCGGCCTGCTCTTTGGAGACAAAGTTGCCTTGCACAATGTCCATTTTGTAGGGTGTTACCACGCTAGCAAGACGGGTGCTGGTCCCATTCAGGCTGCCACAGGCTACCAAGCTAGCGCTGGCGGCAATCAGCAGGATCAGATGGGCACTACGACTTTGAAGATCAGACATGGGATGGTGTGTGGCGATATGATCAGATCATTGTACCGGTACCACCTGCCGGCGCAGCCTGACCACTGGCACGACAGAGACCTCCATGACCAATATTGACGAACTGAAAAGCACCGGGCTCAAGGCCACGTTGCCCCGGCTGAAAATACTGGAAATCTTCCAGAAGGGAACACAGCGCCACATGACGGCGGAAGATGTGTTCCGGGTTTTATTGCTCGACCGCTCGGATGTGGGCTTGGCCACCGTGTACCGGGTGCTGGCGCAATTCGAGCAGGCGGATATTCTGACCCGCAGCCATTTTGAGAGCGGCAAGGCGGTCTATGAACTCAATGAGGGACAGCACCACGACCATCTGGTGTGCCTGGATTGCGGCAAAGTCGAAGAGTTTTATGACGCCGAGATTGAGAAGCGCCAGCACGCGGTGGCCAAAACCAAGGGTTTTGCCATTGCCGACCACGCCTTGAGTTTGTATGCCCACTGCACCACCGAGAACTGCCCGCACCGACACGCCAACCAAAGCAGCCCGGTGTAACGCTCAGCCCGCTGACCTACGCGGAGTCCATCGCTTTGCGATGGCGCTCGACAAACTCCTGGTAGGTGTCGATGCCGCGTAATTGCAGAATGGTGTTGCGCACAGCGGCCTCCACCAGCACGGCGATGTTGCGCCCGGCCACCACCTGAATCACGACTTTACGCACCGGCACGCCCAGCACATCCTGGGTCAGGGGCTCATAGGGAATACGCTCGTAATCACGCTCCATCGTCTCGCGGCGCACCAGATGAACGATGAGCTTGAGCCGCATCCTGCGTCGCACAGCGGTTTCGCCAAAAATGCAGCGGATATCGAGCAGACCTATACCGCGCACTTCCAGCAGGTTCATCAAGAGCTCAGGGCAGCGGCCCTCGACCGTGTCCTGGTTGATGCGGAACAGGTCCACCGCATCGTCGGCAACCAAACCGTTGCCGCGCGAGATCAACTCCAGGCCCAACTCGCTTTTACCCAGGCCCGACTCGCCCGTGATCATCACACCGAGGCCCAAAATGTCCATGAACACGCCATGCATCGTGCTGCGGTCGGCGAAATGTTTGGACAGATAGGCGCGCAGCACGTCAATCACAAAAGCCGATGACGACAGCGTGGAGAACATCGGAATCTGCGCCCGCTCGCACATCGACAACAGGGCCGCTGGCGCGGACTGCCCATCGGCCAGCACCAGTACTGGCGGCTCCAGCGTGACAATGCGGGAAATTCGGCGGGCACAGTCTTCAGGTGTGGCGTTGGTCAGGTAAGCGACTTCACGCTGGCCCAAAATCTGGATGCGGTAGGGGTGGATGTAATTGAGGTGGCCGACCAAATCGGCGCCTGAGCGAGCGACACGAACGGCGCCTTCATCAAAGCGGCGCTCCGAGGCGCCCAAGCCGGCCAGCCACTCCCACTTCAGGATATGACGAAATTCTTCAAACAGCACATCGGCGCTGACAACGTTAGGCTTCATAGTGAATCCAGTGGGGTCAGACCGTTGGCTTGACGGTGATCAAGCCAACTGAGAGGACTGCCAGTTATTAATCAATCCGTACAGATCGGCCGCATCGGTGCTGGTGGCCATTTTTTCGCGCAGCGGGGCATCGCTGAGCATCTCGGCAATTTCGGACAGGATTTCAAGGTGCTTTTGCGTCGCCGCTTCCGGCACCAGCAGAAAGATCAGCAAACTCACGGCCTGCTCGTCCGGCGCATCAAAACCAATCGGTTGCGCCAGCTGAATCACCGCCGCCATGGGCGACTTGAGGCCTTTGATCCGACCATGGGGAATCGCCACACCATGACCCAGTCCGGTGGAGCCCAGACGCTCTCTGGAAAAGAGACTGTCGGTGACGAGTGAGCGACTCAGTCCATGCAGGTTTTCAAACAACAAGCCAGCCTCTTCAAAAGCTCTTTTTTTGCTTGTGGCATCAACGTGAACAAGCACTTGTGCGACGGATAGGAGGGCGGCGAGTCGATTCATAATTTGGTGTGAGATTATGCACCCAAGCCATCGGGTCGAAAAAAAGCCGCACGGTTAACCGGGCGGCTTGGATGGAACTTAAATGCAGGTGATTACATCAGTCGCTTCGGGGCTTGGTGGTGATGGTCTTGCAATCGGTCTTTGTGACGCACCACCTGGCGGTCCAGCTTGTCAACCAACTCATCCACCGCAGCGTACAAATCAGCGTGGGCACACTCAACAAAGATATCCGAGCCTTTGACATGAAGGTTGCACTCGGCTCGTTGCCGACCTTCTTTTTCTTTTTGCTTTTCCACCGAGAGCAGCACCTTGACATCAACGACCTGATCGAAATGGCGCACGATTCGGTCAAACTTGCTGGTGACGTAAGTGCGCAGGGCTGGAGTGATCTCAAGGTGATGGCCGCTGATCGTCAAATTCATAAAAAGCCTCCTGTCTATACCGGGGTTGAAAAACCTGTCATTGATTTCACTATGCCCGCGATACTTTGAAAGTGCAATACTTTTCATTGATGCACTGCAACAAATTAAGGATTTGCAGCACTTTTCGGTGCCAAAAATAGGGCTTAAAACGACCGAAATAGTGAACTTCTGACAGCGATTGGAGCCACTTGTCGACACGGCAATGCGATAATTTCGCCATCTTGACTCTCGGAGAAATCTCCTTGGAAACCTACCCCAGTTGGTAGCTTTCAACGCCCATGACTGCATCGGGGGTTGGAAGCAATACCTCGCACCCCCACGCCAGATGCAAACCTATTCAAGGGAGTGAGCCATGCTCAATATTTTTTCGCTCGCCAATGGCCGGCTGTTTCAGGAAGAGATCGAGTCACTGGAAGAGCTGTCGCGATTCCAGCCCATCTGGGTTGACCTGGAGTCGCCCACACCGGAAGAAAAGCGCTGGGTCAAGCAGTATTACGGCCTGTCCATTCCAGAAGATGCGATGGACGAGGACATTGAGGAGTCCGCCCGTTTTTACAAGGAAGACAACGGCGAACTGCACATCCGCAGTGACTTTTTGGTCGCGGACGATGACGAGCCCCACACCGTGCGGGTGGCCTTCATTTTGAACCTGGAAAATAACGAACTCAGAAGCAAGGGTGTGCTGTTTTCCATTCACGATGAAGACGTGCCGGTGTTCCGCCTGCTGCGCATGCGGGCGCGCCGGGCACCGGGGCTGATTGAAGACGCCAAAGAAGTGTTACTCAAGCTGTTTGATGCCGATGCAGAGTACTCTGCCGACACGCTGGAAGGTATTTACGACGAGTTGGAAAAAGTCAGCACCAAAGTTTTATCCGGAAACATGACCGATGCCCTGGCCGGCGAGGTGCTGGGCGCCATTGCGCGCCACGAAGACATGAGCGGGCGCATTCGCCGCAATGTGATGGACACCCGGCGCGCCGTGAGTTTCATGATGCGCAGCAAAATGCTCAATGGCGAGCAGTTTGAAGAGGCGCGGCAGATTTTGCGTGACATGGACTCACTCGATTCGCACACCGCCTTCCTGTTTGACAAGATCAACTTCTTGATGGACGCCACGGTCGGTTTCATCAACATCAACCAGAACAAGATCATCAAGATCTTCTCGGTGGCCAGCGTGGCACTGCTGCCACCGACCCTGATTGCGAGTGTCTACGGCATGAACCTGAAGTTCCCGGAACTGGAGTTTCTGGGTGCCTTGGGTTACCCGTACACCGTGTCCATCATGGTGGCCAGCGCGCTGGTGCCCATGTGGTATTTCAGAAAACGCGGCTGGCTGAAATAACGCCGGCGGCGTTTTTACAGCAAAGGCATCAGGTTCCGAACGATGGCCAGGGCGTAGCCACTGGCGACCTCGGTCACAAAGGTGGGAAAATCCACATGGGCCTGGTCGTCGGCGCGGTCCGAGATGGTACGCACGGCGGCAAACGGCACGCCGTAGTCAAAGCACACCTGGGCCACCGCCGCGCCTTCCATCTCCACCGCCAGCGGGGCCAACCCGGCGGCCAGCAAACCCGCCTGCAAGGCCTGTGCTTCAGCAGCGCCCGACACAAAACGGTCGCCGCTGGCAATCAGGCCAGCATGAATACCTGCGCGCTCGTGCGCGTTATAGAGCCCAAACTGACCCCGGGCGCCAGCCAACGCAGCGTGCGTCGCGTCCAGCAGCATCGCACTGAGCGCGCTATCGCATTCGAAGCGGGAGCGACCATACAGCGGCATGTGGTAGCGCGGAAAAATGGGCGAGGCATCCATGTCGTGCTGCACAAAGTTGCGCGCCACCACCACATCCCCCACCTGCACCCCCGGCCCCACGCCGCCCGCCACACCGGTAAACACAATGCGGTTGACGCCAAAGGCCTCAATCAAGGTGGTCGCCGTGGTCGCGGCCGCCACTTTGCCAATTTTTGACAAGGCCAGCACCACGGGGCGCCCGTGCAACTGCCCGCGCCAAAAGTCGCGCCCGGCGCGTTTCACCAGGACAGGATCGACCAGCAAGTCAATCAGGCCCTGCTGCTCTTCAGCCAGTGCACTGAGGATGGCGGTGGTGCTCATTTAAGGTTTGCGCAGTTCACGACGCAAAATTTTGCCGACCGGTGTTTTGGGCAGTTCGTCCCGGAACTCAATGACTTTGGGCTGCTTGTAGCCCGTCAGGTTTACTTTGCAGAAGGCCCGAATCTGCGCCTCGGTCACGTCCGGGCTCTTGCGGACAATCACCAGTTTGACGGCCTCCCCGGTTTTGTCGTCCGGAATACCCACACACGCGCATTCCATCACGCCCGGCATCTGGGCCACCACGTCTTCGAGTTCGGTGGGGTAGACATTGAAGCCGCTGACCAGCACCATGTCTTTTTTGCGGTCCACGAGCCGAATGAAGCCCTGCTCGTCCATCACGCCCATATCGCCGGATTTCAAATAACCGTCGGCGGTCATGACCTGGGCGGTTTCGTCCGGGCGCTGCCAGTAGCCCGCCATCACCTGCGGGCCTTTGATGGCGATCTCGCCGGACTGACCCAAGGCCACTTCCTGGCCGGCGTCATCGAGCAACTTGATCCAGGTGCTGGGCACGGGCACGCCAATCGAGCCGGAATAGGTGGTCGCGGTCACCGGGTTGCAAGTGACGATAGGGGAAGTCTCGCTCAGGCCGTAACCTTCGCAAATGGACGAACCGGTCTTCTCAAACCAGAGCTTGGCCACCGCACTTTGCACCGCCGTGCCACCGCCCACGGACGCCAGCAGATGGCGCCAGTCCACCGTGTTGAAATCAGGGTGGTTGGCCAGTGCGTTGAACAGGGTGTTGACAGCCGGGAACACATGAATTTTGTGCTTGGCCAGCTCCGCCAACACCGCCACCATGTCGCGCGGATTGGGGATCAAAATCAACTTGCCGCCGGAGCGCATCGTCACCATCATGCCCACAGTAAAGGCGAAGATGTGGTACAGCGGCAAGGCACACACAAACGTGACCTGCTCGGTGGCGGGCAAGCGGGTCAGCGCCGGTTGAAACCAGGCATCGGCTTGCAGCAAATTGGCTACCAGGTTGCGCTGCAGTAACACCGCACCTTTCGCGACACCGGTGGTGCCGCCGGTGTACTGCAACACCGCCACATCGTCGGCCTGGATCGTCATTTTTTTCAGGCTGCCACGGCGGCCTTGCGCCATGGCCGCGTTGAACCGCACCGCACCGGGCAAGTTGAACGCAGGCGTCAGCTTTTTGACGTGGCGCACCACATAGTTGACCAACGTCCCCTTCAGCCAGCCCAAGCGGTCGCCCATGGCGCACAACACCACATGTTTGAGCGGCGTGGCGGCGATGCATTTTTCCAGCGTAAACGCAAAGTTTTCCAGGATGACGATGGCCTTGGCGCCCGAGTCCTTAAGCTGGTGTTCCAGCTCACGCGCGGTGTACAGCGGGTTGATATTGACCAGCGTGAACCCCGCTCGCAAAATGCCGGCGACCGCCACCGGGTACTGCAAAACGTTGGGCATCATCACGGCGACGCGATCGCCCTTGACCAAGCCCAGGCTTTGCAGGTAGGCCCCAAACGTCTGGCTCTGGCGATCGAGTTCGCGGTAGCTCATCTCCTTGCCCATGAAGCTGTAAGCGCTGCGGCCGGAGAACTTCTCAAAGCTCTCCTCCATCATCGCCACCATGGACGTGTAGCGGCTTGGGTCGATGTCAGCCGGAACACCCGGCGGGTAACTCTTGAGCCAGAGGCGGTCCGTCATGTGCAAGCTCCGATCAGGTTTTCAGCACCGTCAACACTTCATCCAGCATCTTCTTGGCATCGCCAAACAGCATGCGGTTGTTTTCTTTGTAGAACAGCGGGTTGTCCACACCGGCGTAGCCCGAGGCCATACTGCGCTTCATGACGATCGAGGTCTTGGCTTTCCAGACCTCAAGCACCGGCATGCCGGCAATCGGGCTGGTCGGATCGTCCTGCGCCGCGGGGTTGAC
>CAJAFJ010000730.1 GCA_903938955.1 uncultured beta proteobacterium
GAATTCGACGTGGCCATGATCAACAAGGCTCTGTTTCCCATGTTGGGCCAGGGCCTGCCGCAACCCAAGATCGAGGTCTCAGGGCTGTACTACGACTACAAGTACCGCCAGCAGCCGGCCCACGCACGCCAGAACGCTCCGCAAATCGACCTGCGCTTTGACACCCTGATGGCCGACCTCGGCCTGCCGGTGCGCGACGCGCATGATGCGCTCAATGATGCGGTGATGGCGGCGCTGGCCTTTATCAAGCTGCGCCAACTCAAGGACTGAGTGTGCTTGCCACGGGCTGCAATCCAAGCCCCCTGAAGCGCCCAGACAATATGCGCTGAGACAGCGCCAAGCGGCTTCACAAGTCGGTTTTTTACTATGGACCGCAACACTACGCCGCATGCGCAAAACGTGGGACACCCGGCTTGGGTCGGTTGCAGTCTAGGTTTGGCCCAAAAAAGTACAGCCAACAGATTGTTTGGTATTTCCAGTTGTGAGCGCTGCAAGCATTTTGCCGTTGGCGCGAACTATGACCAGATTGACCTGAAAAAGTGATGGGGGCTCGCGGTTCGACCGCTTAGGTCGATGGAGTTTTCAGACTTTATGTCTCTTTGATCATAAGAAAATAGAAATAAAGTAGTTTGGGTTTTAAACGACAGCCCGCACACTTCAACTTCTTTCAGCCGCGCCGCACCGGTGCGGCACGTCAAACGGATCCCGATCTTCGGCAATCCTGATGGTGCGATTCGTCGCCTGGACACTTTTTGACGCCCAATCTATTCAAGGACTTCTGATGCATTTCAAACAAAAAATCAGTTTCGCCATTGCGACCATCGCCCTGACCAGCGCGCAACTGGCCTCTGCGCAAACCCTGCTCAATGCGTCTTACGACGTGTCGCGGGAGTTTTACAAAGACTTCAATGCAGCCTTCGTCTCCAACTACAAGAAGACCACTGGCAAAGACGTCAAGATCGACCAGTCGCATGGCGGGTCCAGCGCCCAGGCGCGTGCCGTCAACGACGGCCTGGATGCCGATGTGGTCACCATGAACACCACCACTGATGTCGAGTTTCTGGCGTCGACCAGCATTGTCGCAAAGGACTGGGCCAAGCGTTTTGCCCACAACGCGGCACCCACCAGTTCGACCATGCTGTTCCTGGTGCGCAACGGCAACCCGAAAGGCATCAAGGACTGGAACGACCTGATCAAGCCCGATGTCAAAGTGATTGTGGTCAACCCCAAGACCGGAGGCAACGGCCGCATGGCCTACCTGGCCGCCTGGGGCTATGTGCGCAAGACGGGTGGCACGGACGCCCAGGCTGCCGAATTTGTCAGCAAGCTGTTCAAGAATGTGCCGGTGCTGGCCAAAGGGGGGCGCGACGCCACCACCATCTTTTTGCAGCGCAATATTGGCGACGTGTTGGTCACTTTTGAGTCCGAAGTGGTGTCGGTCGATCGCGAATTTGGCGCCGGCAAGGTGGACGCCGTTCACCCTTCGATCAGCATCATTGCCGAGAACCCCGTCGCCGTGGTGGAGCGCACCGTGGCCAAGAAAGGCACGGGCGATCTGGCCAAGGCCTATTTGAACTACCTGTATTCCGACGAGGCGC
>CAJAFJ010000731.1 GCA_903938955.1 uncultured beta proteobacterium
GTGGGATTCGGTTTGCTGAAAAATCATGGCCACAGACAGAACGCCTTCCATGCGCTCTATGGCCTCATAAACATGGACCGCGCTGCGGTCGTTTTCACTCTCAATGGTGATGATCATTTTTCCGTCGTCAGTAGTGACGTGGACTTCAATGCCTTCCACTTCCAAAAGAAGCTGGCGCACGGCCTGATCATGGCCCGGCTTGACATACACGATGGCGCTGGAAATATTCAAAACACGGCCTTCAATAGTGGTTCGCGAAGCACGCGAAAAACGAATTTCTTGTTAATGCCAACTTTAGCAACAGGGTTTTAAATAACATTGATGTACCTTAGCTATTTAAGGTTTTCCATTGCCGTGTGCGGCCCTGTCATCCCGATGGGCACCATCGATGCCTGTGCAGCGAGGTGTTGAATGGGCCGTATGATGCGACCCAGCGTTGAACCCCAACCCCCTTATAAGATACCGATGCAACGCCAAGCCCTTCCAATCAGAACCACGCCATGAAGCTTCACAAATTCTGGAGTCTGGGCGCCAAACTGGCGCTGGTCAGCGCGCCTTTCCTGCTGTTGGCACTGATTTCAACGGCGGCCACCTTGTGGGTGTCATGGCAGCTGGATGGCGGTGCGGCCGCCGTCAATGAAGCCGGCCGGATGCGTATGCAGTCTTACCGGTTGGCCTTGTCGATCGGGACCGGCGAGACCTCGGCGTTGGCAGAACAAGTCCGCCAATTTGACAAAAGCCTGGCTGAACTGCGCGACGGCAACCCGGCCCGGCCCTTATTCGTCCCCTGGGACACCGAAGTGAGCGCCCGGTTTCAAGCCGTCGAACGGGACTGGGCCCAGTTTCGTGCCCGCTGGATCGAGAGCAAACCGGCGGTGCTGCTTGATTTGCGCGATGAAACCGTCGTTTTTGCAACCCACATTGATGAACTGGTGACGGCCATCGAGTCGCACATGGCACATTGGACCGCGCTGCTGCACACCCTGCAGGTAATCATTCTGGCCATCGCCATTCTGGGCGCTGTCGTTCTGATTTATACCGGAAATTTCTTGGTACTGGGGCCCGTAGGCCAACTCAAGAAGGCGATCGAACAGATACAGTCGGGCGATTTCAGTGCCCGGGTCGACTACACCAGCAGCGACGAGTTCGGAACGCTCGCAGACGGCTTCAACGGCATGGCTGACAACCTGCAATCGATGTACGGCTACTTGGAACGCAAAGTCACCGAAAAAACCGTTGAACTCAAAGAAAAACACGAACGCCTGGAGAGCCTGTACGAAGTAACCGCCCTGGTCGCCAAGGCCACTACGCTGGATGAACTGAGTCAGGGTTTTGTCAAAAGCATTACCCGCATTGCCCGGGCCGACGCAGTAGCCTTGCGATGGTCCGATCAAGCCAACCAACGCTACCTGATGCTGGCCGCTCACGGCCTGCCCAGTGCCATGGTCGATGCCGAACTTTGTATTGACAAAGGTGACTGCTATTGCGGCCCGGCTACGCCGCTGGTGGGGTTGCGCGTGATTCCCATCCAGTCGATGGTCGAGCCTTCCCTGCAGCATTGCAGCAAAGCGGGCTTTGAGACCGTGGTCAACATCCCGGTGCATTTGCATGACCGGCTGATGGGCGAAATCGACCTGTTTTACAACACGCGCGTGAGCCCGTCGCTGCCCGAGCGCTCGCTGCTGGAGACCTTGTGCAGCCAACTCGCCAGCGCGATGGAAAACTTGCGCCTCAACGCACTTGAAAAAGAAGCCGCCGTCTCGCAAGAGCGGCACCTGCTGTCGCGCGAGCTGCACGACTCAATTGCCCAGTCGCTGGCGTTTCTGAAAATCCAGGTGCAATTGATGCGGGTGGCGGTCCAGTCTGGCAACTCAGTCGAGGTCAAAAAAGTACTGGAGGAGATTGACCTCGGGGTGCGTGAAAGTTATGCCGATGTACGTGAGCTGCTGCTGCACTTTCGCACCCGTACCAACACCGAAGACATTGAACCCGCGCTGGCCACCACGCTGCGCAAATTCGAGCACCAAAGCGGCATGAAAACCAACTTCAGCATGCAGGGCCAAGGCCTGCCGCTGCCGCCCGACTTGCAAATTCAGGTGCTGCACATTGTTCAGGAAGCCTTGTCCAACGTCCGCAAGCACGCCCGCGCCTCGCAAGTCTGGCTCGATGTCAAGCAACAGCCTGAATGGCGCTTTGAAGTGCGTGACGATGGTCTGGGCTTCAACCCCCAGAATGATCACCTCGATGAGACCCATGTGGGCCTGCGCATCATGTCGGAGCGCGCCCAGCGCATTGGCGCTGAACTTCACATCACATCAACGCCGGGCCAGGGCAGCGCCATCGTGCTGACCCTGCCCCCTTCCGCGCACCCGATGACGACCACCACCTCGGCGCTGCGCAATTTAGCGGAAATACAAGAATGACCCCCACCCTGCCAACCCGCCCCGCCAGCCCTGTGCGCATTCTGGTCGTGGACGACCACACTCTCTTTCGTCGCGGCTTGACGGCCCTGCTGACCAGCGATGCACGCCTGTGCGTCATTGGCGATGCCGCAGACGCCGGGCAAGCCCAACTCAAGGCGCAGGAGCTTCAGCCTGACCTGATCCTGCTGGACAACCACTTGCCGGGCGTCAACGGTGTCAACGCCCTGCCCTCGCTGATGGAGGCCGCCCCCCAAGCACGCATCCTGCTGCTGACGGTCAGCGAAGACGAGCAGGACCTGGCCGCCGCCTTGCGCGGTGGCGCCAGCGGCTACCTGCTTAAAACCATGGAAGGCGATGACCTGATCGCCGCCATCCTGCGCGCCATGCAGGGCGAAAGCGTGATCGCCACCGAGATGATGAGTAAATTGGTCGCCGCCTACCGGGGTGCCGCCCGCACCACGACCGTCACCCAGAATCCCGAGGCGGACGCGTCCATGGCCAGCCTGTCGCCGCGCGAACTCGACATTCTGCGCGGCATTGTGCGCGGCGCCAGCAACAAGGAGATCGCCCGTGAACACAGCATCGCCGAAACCACCGTCAAAATCCATGTGCA
>CAJAFJ010000732.1 GCA_903938955.1 uncultured beta proteobacterium
GCTGGCGTCGCTTTTTATTGATTTTGTGGTGCTCAAAAAACAGGGTGCGCATGACAATGGTGTCAAATAATCATTAAACTGGACGATAGTCTGGGTTGCCCTGAGCTTCCTGTTCAACGGCCTGTTCTGGTGGGCTGTGAAAGACAGCACGGGTTCAAACGAAATAGCCAACACCAAATCCCTTGAGTTTCTGACCGGCTACCTGATTGAAAAATCGCTGGCGGTGGACAACATCTTTGTGTTCTTGATGATCTTCACCTACTTCTCGGTGCCCACGCAGTTTCAGAAGCGGGTGCTGATGATTGGCATCATCGGTGCGATTGTGTTGCGCACCCTCATGATTTTGCTGGGTGGGTGGTTGCTGGCCGAGTTCCACTGGATCTTGTACGTATTTGGCGCCTTTTTGATTCTGACCGGTGTGAAGATGTGGTGGGCTGCTGGCAAAGAACCGGACCTGAACGACAACCCTGCGTTAAAACTGCTGCGCAAATTGCTGCCAGTCAGCAAGAACTACGACGGCGAAAAATTCTGGACGGTGGAAAATGGCAAGCGGATTGCCACGCCTCTGTTCATGGTGATTTGCCTGATTGCACTCACCGACGTGATCTTTGCGGTGGACTCGATCCCGGCCATTTTTGCCATCACCAGCGACCCCTTCATCGTACTGACCAGCAATGTGTTCGCCATCCTTGGCTTGCGCGCCATGTATTTCTTGCTGGCTGCGGTAGCCAACAAGTTCCACTTGCTTAACTATGGTCTGGCCGTGATTTTGGTGTTCATTGGGACCAAGATGTGCCTGATCGATATCTACAAGATCCCGGTGCTGGCCTCACTGGGTGTGGTGGTAGGCGTCCTTGCCCTGACCATGTGGTTGAGCCTTCGCGTAGCCAAGGTCAAAAGCAAGAGCTACTAAGCCTTGGCTGGTTTTTTCTCTCTCAAGGGAGCCATGAATGTTTTCAGTCTATGGCATCACAGGTAAGGTGTTCAGCGGCACGCTGGAGGAGATGAGTCGTGTGCATGGGTTGGCACGAGCACGGTCATTACGGCAGATTGATCGCGAAGATATCAACTGGCAGGTTGAACATCTCAGCACGGCCGGAACCCGGCCCCATGAAAGAGCGGTGCAGGCATACCGAGCCATGCTGCCAAGCGAGATCGAGCGGGGGCCGCTTTACCATGCCGGTCAGATCATGCAGCGCAAGGTAATTTGCCTTGGGGTCGACGACGAAGTGGGAATAGCCTGGAGAACATTGCAGTCCCACAACATCCGTCAGGCTCCGGTGCTTGACGATGCGGCTCAGCTTGTTGGCATGGTGGCTGAACACGACCTGTTGACGGCCATCAATATTGACACCGGCAAGCTGATGGAAGTGCTCGGACGTCGCGTGGGTGACGTCATGAGCACACCGGTCATCACGGCCCAGCCTGTCACCGATATTCGGCGCATCGCTGCGGCCATGTTGACGCAGCGCATTGACGGTGTGCCGGTCACCGGGGAACAGGGCCGCCTGGTCGGTTATGTTTCCCGCAGCGACATTCTGCGAGCTGTGATTACCGATCCTCCCTTGAGTCTGTGGCGCTGAGCTTGCAAGCTAAGTTGTGCAGCGCACGCACCACAGATCCGGCCCAAGAGCCAAACCTGAAAACCAGACCAGCTGCCGTCTTTGTACAGTGGAAGTTGGAGTCGACCTGCCCCAAAACCATGCGGCTGCGAGGCGCTAAAGCACGGCTTGCAGCAGGCGTTGCACCAGAGGATGGCTCACTTTTTTGTCAGCACCTATTGCAAAAAAGTGCTCGGTTACCCCTTCGCAGGGGCCGATGCGCTGCACGGCGTAATGGGCCAGCAGGTCGTCATGCACCCATTCGGCGGCGGGAAACACGCCCATGCCGCCGGCACCAAAAGTCTTGAGCAAGGCGCTGTCCTCAAATTCGCCCACGATACGTGGTCGAATGGCGCGTTGCTCAAACCAATGGTCCAGCCGTGCGCGCACTGAAGTGTGTGCGGTGGGCAGCAACACAGGAATGCTTGCCAGGCTTTGCGGAAAATCCTGACTGGCCGCGGTCACCATGGCCGGTGTGCCGTACCAGGCCACGGAAGATGATCCCATGGGGTGGCTGTATAGCTTGATGTTGGGGTTGCCCGGTGCGGGCCGGTCAGAGAAAACCACGTCTAGCCGATGCAGCGCCAGGTCGCCCAGCAAATCCTCAATTTCGCCTTCATGGCACAGCATGCGCAAATTTGGCTCAGACATCACGGGATGCAACAGACGGCTGACCACCAATTTGGGTAGCCCGTCTGAGACACCTACCGCCAAGCGCACAGTGGGCGTGCTCGCCGCATCGCGCACCCGCTCGGGCAGGCCTTCACCCAGCTGAAAGATTTGCTCGGCCTGCTGCATGGCAGCTTGTCCTGCATCGGTCAGCACCAGCCCGCGCCCTGCGGGTTTCAGCAAGGCATAGCCGAGAGATCGCTCCAGCTCCCGCACCTGAGCGCTCACGGTTTGCACCGCCATGTCCAACTTGTCGGCAGCGCGTGAGATGCCACCCTCTTTGGCCACAACCCAGAAGTAATACAGGTGTTTGTAATTGAAGAGGGTGCTCATAGTCAGTTTTTTAAGGAGTCTGGGTCCGAAATTATCTGCTTTTTAAGAGTTAATTCCTCCCTTATCGTTGAGCCTTATTTCACCCACTGGAGAAAACTCAATGCAAATCATTTTTGA
>CAJAFJ010000733.1 GCA_903938955.1 uncultured beta proteobacterium
ATCTCCACCTTGTAGTCCACAGGGATGTGCTCCAGTGACGCGCCCAGGCGCAGCATGTCTTCGTCGCTGCCCTTGACCGGTTTGGTGGCGGCGGCTTCGCTGCCGCGTTCGTTGTGGTGCAGGTTGTAGGCAAAGTCGTCCAGCAGGCGCAACTGCTCGGGCGTTTGCAGACCGCCGGCCACGCGGCGCCACAGCGTCCACCATTCGGCGCACACCTGTTTGTCGCTGGCAAATTGCACGCCGGGCGCAAACTGGGTCCAGAGTTGCTCGACGCGCCAGGCATCCAGTGCATCGCCAAAGCCGGGACGCAGGCAGTAGCCGGCCAGATTGAGCCAGACCCGTTCGTGCTCCGCCGAGCGGCGCCGGCCGCGGGCGCGGGTCCACAAGGCGTCGAACAAGGGACGCAGTTCGGGCGTGGTCCAGCGCTCGCGCTCGCCCAGAGTGCGTTCCAGTTGCGCGCGCAGTTGCTTGACATCTTTGGCTGCGACGGGCGGGCCACCAGTGCCAAAAATGCGGTCGATCTGGTTGATCGCCTCGCGCAAGCGGGCGGCGGGCAGGCTGTCCGGCTGGTCGGTTTCACGCGGTGAATCTGCGCCGCTTGGGGCATGGCGCAAGTCGAATTCGAGCAACCAGCGCTGGCGCGGGTCGGCCAGGCTGACGCAGTGCATCTCCAGCGTGCCGACTTCGGTCAGTGACGCGGCCAGTTGCACGGGGAGGCTGTGTTGACTGGATGGCGTTGTGGCCCCGGCAGGAGCGGGCTGGCTGGCTTTTAACACCAGGGTAATTGGCGGCAGCGGCTCAAACTGACCCGCAGTTAGCGTGACGAGATCGCCGGCTTGGGGCGGCGTGTGGTCGGCCTCGGCAGTGGCGCTCAGCAGGTTAAAGCGCACCGGCTGGCCCAGGCGCAGGGCAAAAGTGCGGTCTTGGAGCAGGACCTCTGCGCCCGGCTCACTGCCGCGCGGCAGGATGCAGATGCCGCGCGCGGCGAGCTGAATGCCTGCCTGCGCGGGAATGACCACGGGGGCGTTGGGTGGGGTGGCCGGGGGCGCCTTGTCGGCGCTGCCTTGGTCTGGTGTGTTTTGGGCCGCGTCTTCCAGCAGTAAAAAGTAGCTGCGCGCCGAGCCTCCGCCGATTTTGGGTGCCAGGCCATGTTGCGCCAGCGTGTAGGCCACGGCGCCGCGGGCCACCGCCACGTCGGGGTTGTCGTTGTGCAGCAGGCGCAGCGGGGCGCCGCGCCAGTCGCCCAGGGTGGCTTCCAGCCGCTGCACCAGCGCATCGGCCCGAAACACGCCGCCGTTGAGCAGCAGGGTGTCGGGCATGGCTTGCGCGTGTTGGCGCAAAAAGTCGGCCAGGTGGCGCGTGATGGCCGGGTCGCGGGCATACGGCAGGCCAAACGCGACGATGCCGCTGCGGCCTTCTTTGGCTTGTTCCGTGCGGCCGACTTGCGGAAAGAAGCCGTCCACCAGCAGCGTCACCACCTCGTCGCGGGTCAGTGTGACCGAGCGGCTGCCGCCAATCATCCGGGCGCCGCCACCGAGCAGGGTGACTTGGGTTTGTGCGGGGGCGTCTGCGGCCAGCAATTGTTCTTTGGCGGCGCGGCAGCGCTCCATCAACTGGGCCAGCCGGCTAGCGGACAGCTGGGCGGCCGGGTCGCTGGCCATCATGCGGGCCTCGATCGCGTGCGCCAAGGCCAGGTCCATGTTGTCGCCGCCCAGCATCAGGTGCTTGCCGACGCCGATGCGGGTCAGTTGCGGCTCACCGTTGTCCAGTTCGACTTTGATCAGACTCAGGTCAGTGGTGCCACCGCCGACATCGCACACCAGCACCAGTTGGGTGTACGCCAGTTCTGCCGCGAGGTGGCTGCGATGGCGCAGCAGCCAGTCATAAAACACCGCCTGCGGCTCTTCCAGCAGACGCAGTGTGGGCAGCCCGGCGAGGCGCGCGGCGCTCAGGGTCAGGGCGCGGGCACCTTCGTCAAACGACGCGGGCACGGTCAGCACGATGTCTTGCTGCTCCAGCGGGCTGTCGGGATGCTGCGCATTCCAGGCGGCGCGCACGTAGCGCAAATAACTGGCGCTGGCGTCCACCGGGGAGACTTTGGGCACATCAGCCGGCGCGCCCCACGGCAGGATCGGCGCAAGCCGATCGACGGCGGTGTGCGACAACCAGCTTTTGGCGCTGCTCACCAAGCGGCCCGGCACCTGGCTCCCCAGTTGGCGCGCCCATTGGCCCATCACCACCGACGTTGGCGCCGCATCGTCAGGGGCCGGCCAGGGCAGTTGCAGTTCACCGGCGGCGATTTCACCCGCTGCCGCGTGGTAACGCACCGACGGCAACAGGGACCGCGCGGCGACCTGGCCCGGCGCGATCAACTGCGCGATGTCAAACAGCTTGATCTCGGTGGGCGCGGCGCGCTTGCCACGGCCCGGCGGTTTCGCCACCGGGGCGTAGGCCACTACCGTGTTGGTGGTGCCGAGGTCAATGCCGACGAGGTACTGGCTCATGGATTGGCGTAACGCCGAGTCGTGCAGTGTCGATGTGACACTTAGGCCGCCTTTGGTACGGATAAATTCCGAGTGAGTGTCGCGGGCCACTTTGGAAAGTTGGCATTCCAGCGCTCAAGGTTCAGGACTGTGCAGGAATGAGCTAATCCACGGCTCCAACGTGGCCCGGCAGTACCTGCCGGAAGTTGACGCTGCAGTTCCTTGCTCATCAGCGACAACAAGGCGTTGTCCAGCGTCAGCAGGCACAAGTAGTGGATGGGTGTGTCGGCTTTTTTCTCTGCCCAACGGTACAGCCAGGTGTCGCGAAACTTGTCTCTCAAGATATCCCGCAGGTGGGTGAAATGGGGTTGATGCTCCGCACGTTGTGCACCGTCCATAACGCGTTTGAAGTCGTAGTCATCGGTGGCATGAAAGTCCTTCATTTCGATGAATAAGTAGCTTGTGGGTAATTCAACGACCAGATCAACGGCTTTCATGGTGTGTGACAGGCCGTGAAAATGAGGTTTGGTTTTGTCTTTTTCGTCAAAGCAAAAGACATCCAGCGCGTCGGTGAAATCGAACGCAAAACCATCAGCCTCAATTCTCATTGCCCCAGGCCTCCCAGTGAGCTCTGAATTTCGCGGTCAACCAAACCTGCAAAGGCCTCATCAATGGCATTGGGTGTCAGGTCATCGTAGCGGGTGAAAGAGTCGGCCTTGATGCTGCCCGTGCCATCACGGTAAAGGCTGTGAAACAACACTTGGTCAGTCGCGGCTGTTTGCAGGTCGAATTCCTTGAGTAATGAATAATTGTGGGTGCTGATAAAAAGCTGCACCCCCATGCGTTGCAACTCAATCAAAATCTCGACCACGGTGCGCATCAGCTTGGGGTTGAGGTTGGTTTCCGGCTCGTCCCAAAACAAAATGCTGCCATTGAGTAAGGTGCCGTTTTGGATCAAAACCCACAACAGGCCCAGCTTGCGAATGCCTTCTGCCAGCAAGGTAAATTCCAGCTCGCCTTGCGCACTTTTCAGGAAGAACTCTTCATTTTTTGAAATAACCTTGCCATCCATTGATTGCTGGAGGATGTCCAGCAATTTCTTTCGGGCCTGATCTGTGGGGCCTTTGAGCGAACCCAGAAATACCCGGTCGATGATGTCTGCGTACACCTCTTCAAAATGAATGTGGCGCAGGTTGTAAAGCGACCGAAACCCGGGCGCATTGGCCATCATGTCTTTGACCGGGATGTAAACCGACTCGACCGGATGTTCTTGCCACAGTTTGCGTGCCCCGGAAATAGTCGCTTTGGCCGGTTCTTTGGTGTGGTTGGACAGGGATAGCTTGAGGGTGACCGACTTGCCCAGCTTTTCCACTTTGCGGGTCACCTCGAAGCTGCCGGTGGAGCTGCCTGACTTGCGCTTGACCAAGCGACCGATTTGCTCGCCCGATGGCAGAAAAACGCGGTTCACCTTGTCGGCCAGCGATTTCTGGTTTTTACTGACATCGCAAGCGGCATACACCGCCTTGAGCAGGTGAGTTTTGCCCGTGCCGTTTTCACCGATGAACAGGTTGATGCCTGATGAGAATTTCAGACTCAGGCTCTCAAATGCCGTAAAACGCTCCAGCTTGATGTGTTCAATCATGGTCAGTTCCTGTTGTCTCGTTGATAGCCGGGCTGGTCGTGATGCTAACTGTTGCCACGCACGTCAAATTCCACCTTCCAGCGCTCACCGCCTTGCGTGGCGACGGCGGTCAGTTCCAGTGTGCCGGTCTCAGCCGCCACGGCGCGCAGTTTGACTTGCACGATTTCGCCGACGCGGCGGCCTTCTGCGGGCAGGGTGGCCTGGATTTCGCCCAGCTCTTGCAGCTCATCCGGTTGCCAGAAGTCGAGCAAGGTGCCGAGTTGGTCTTGCCGCCGCACGGAGGAGCCGAAGAAGCGCAAATGCACCGGCTCGCCCACCACCAGGCCAAATTCCTGCGCCAGCAAGTCGGCCTCGATGCCTTCTTCCATGCCAAACGGTGCCACGCACAGGGCTTGCACTGGCGGCTCCATGCCGGGGATGGCGGGCATGGACGATTCGACCGCCACGTAATAGGCGCGGGCGGTGCCGCCGCGAATGCGTACGCCCTGGCCGCGGCGCACATAGCCGTAGTAGGCGGCGCCGCGGGCTACCGCCAGGTCCATGTCGGCCCCGGCCAGTTCGCGCGCCGGTTCGGCTTGCTCCGTCGCCAGCCAGCTGTTGAGTGTGCCGAGCGTGCGTTCTGACAGGACGTTGGACTTGAACACGCCGCCGTTGAACAGCACGGCGGTGGGATGAAGGAAGCTGGCGTCGGCATCGACCTGGCCAGTGAAGCCTTCCAGCTCCGCCGTGGCCCCGGCTTGCCGGCCCAGCAGCGAAGCGAGGTGGCGCGTCACGCCCGCGTCTTGTGCGTAAGGCAGGCCGAGTTGTGTCAGACCGCTGCGGGTGCGGCTGGTCGGGCGGGTGGCGGCGTCGACTTGTGGGAAGAAACCTTCCAGAATGGTGGCGCGCACCTCGGCCTGCGTGAGTTCGGTGCGGATCGAGCCGCCAATCAGCTTGGAGCCCCGGCTCGGCACCACGATCGATTGCACTTCCAGCGCGGCATCGCTCAGCAGGTTTTCTTTGGCGGCGCGGCAGGCGTAGGTCAGCGCGCGCATTTGCCACGGGTCCAGCGTTTTGCCGTCAGCGGCGAGTTTGCGGGCGACGACATGGGCCAGCGTCAGGTCCATGTTGTCGCCACCGAGCAGGATGTGGTCGCCCACCGCCACGCGGTGCAGTTCCAGCTGGCCTTCGCGTTCCAGCACCGCAATCAGTGAGAAGTCGCTGGTGCCGCCGCCGACGTCAATCACCAGAATGATGTCGCCCGGTTTGACGGCTTTGCGCCAGCCCCCGTTGCTGCCTTGAATCCAGTTGTAGAGCGCAGCCTGCGGCTCTTCCAGCAGGGTCAGGTTGTTGTAACCGGCCGCGCGGGCGGCTTCGGCCGTGAGCTCGCGCGCGGCCGGGTCGAAGGATGCGGGGATGGTGACGGTCACATCCTGCTGCTCAAACGGCGCTTCGGGGTGGGCGTGGTCCCAGGCTTGGCGCAGGTGCGCCAGGTAGCGGGTGGAGGCGTCCAGCGGCGAGACGCGGGCCACTTCGGGCGGCGCATCAAACGGCAGAATCGCGGCGCGGCGGTCCACGCCGGGGTGGCAGAGCCAGCTTTTGGCGCTGGACACCAGGCGGATCGGCGTCAGTGCGCCCCGGTTGCGGGCGAATTCACCGACGGCAAAGTCCTGCGCGGCAGACCACGGCAAGTTCAGGTCGCCCGCACTCAGCTCGGCCTCATGCGGCAGGTACAAAAAGGAGGGCAGCAGGGGCTGGGACTCGATCGCGCCGGGGGCGGTGAGCTGGGGAATGTCGAGCACGCCGTAGCTGGTTTTTTCGCCGTCGCTGGCAGAGATGTCGACATAGGCCAGGGCGCAATGGGTGGTGCCGAGGTCAATGCCGATGGCGTAACGCGGGTCGCTCATAGCTCCACCTCGGCTTGCGCCAGCACGGTCACGTCATGGCTGGGCGTGAGCTTGGGCAGACGTGTCTCGGTGGCGCGCCAGCCGCGGTGGCTCAGGCTGCCTTTGAACGGGGCCTGGCCGACCACGTTGCCGGTCAGGCGGATGGCGCTGGCGTCAAAGCCGTCGGGCAGCGCAATGCGGCTGCCTTCAGCCTCCGGGCGCACCGGCGTGATGGTGAAGTGTTCGCGCAGCACTTTGCAGCAGCCTTCATGCACCACGCGGGCGGCACCGCCAATGTCGGCGTCGGTGTAGCTGCTCAGGTCTTCTTGCGTGAAGTCGATCAGGCGCGCTTCTTTTTGGAACAGGCCCAGCAGTTGCAGCGCGGCATCGGGCGTGGCTTCTTTCAGCACGATCGGGGCGACGGGTGCCACCGCGACGGGGGCCGGCGTTTTGGCGAACAGGACTTGAAAAAACGCATTGAATGCCAGGGGGATGCGTTGAAAAAAGGAGGGGTTGGCGTTGGGTGTCGGGTGGTTCATAGGGGGTCCATGAGAGCCGCGGCAGGGTGCCGGGCGGGGGCTGTGGGAGGCTGTGAATGGGCTGAATTTTAAAGGGCCAGCGCGCGCAGCCAGGCGTCGATCTCCAGAATGGCGGCATCGGTGGCGGCGGTCAGGGCGCGCACCCCACCGGTGGCGTCGGCACTGGGGGCCGGGCGTTGCAGTGTGATGTGGCGTTGGGTGATCAGCGGGGCGCCTGTGGGGCTGGTGTAGGCCACGGTGGCGCGCAGGCGCAGCAGGCCCACGCTGCTGCCGGGGCGCTCAAACCATTGGCTGAATTCTTCCAGCTCCAGGCGCAGAGTGGGCGCGCCATTGAGGCCCATGTTATCGCCCGGGTTGAGCAGGGTGCGGCTGCGCCCCAGCTGGTCACGCAGGCGCTGGCGCACCAGTTGCGCGGGCGTCATGCTCCAGCGCGCCAGGGCGTAGGGCTTGAGTTGCTGGGCGTCGGCGTAGGCCAGCCGGTAGAGCAGGGCGTTGCTCTCCAGCGCCGGGCTGGCGTCGATCTCGGCGACGATCAGCAGGCGCCGTGCGGTGGCTTCGGGGAGGGGGGCCGGCGCAGGGTCGGCGGGGCTCAGCAGGCTGGGGCCGAAGTCATAGAGGCTCGGGTGGGCCGCCGGGCTGGACAGGGCGCAACCGGTCAAGCCGATGGACAAGCCCAGCAGCAGGCCGCAGGCCAAGGTGTTGACGGGGTGACGGGCGATGGATGTCATAGCGTCTTTCAGGGGGTGCCGGAAGGGGTTGAAAAACCGGGCTCACCCGGGCCGGGCGCGAGCGCGCCATTGCCAAAAATCAGGCTTTGCGGGTTGTCGCTCAGGCGGGTGGCGGCGCGGCCCAGCTGGCGGGCGCTGACGCCGGCTTCGGTGACGGCGCGGTTCAGCCGGGGCAGGGTGCTGGCGTTGAGGTTTTGCCCGGTGGCGGCCAGCACGGACGTGCCTTGCGTCAGTTGGTCCAGTGTGCCGCCGGGCGCGTTCATGCGCTCGGTCACGGTCCGGAAGGCGCGGGCCGAGGCGCGTGCTTCATCGGCGCTGTCGCCCACGCGCTTCGAGGTGGCTTGCAAAATTTGCAGCGTGGCATCGGCATTTTTAATGAACGGGGGCAGCAGCTCGTCGGAGTGCGCGCTGAGTTGCTTCAGGCTGGCCGCCGCCTGGCCGATGTCGCCCACGGCCTGCATCAGTTGTTTTTGGTTCTCGTTGCTGAGCAGCTGGTTGACCCGGCGGCTGGTTTCTTCCAGCTGCGCCATGATGTTCGCGCCCTGGTCGGTCAGTTGCGACACCAGGCTGGGCCGCATCGGAATGCGGGTCGGCTTGGCGGGGTCGGTGCCCAGCACGGTGCTGGACTCGCCCCGGTCGTCCAGCTGGATGAAGGCCAGGCCGGTCACGCCCTGAAACCCCAGCGCGGCAAAGGTCGAGTCCGTGATGGGGGCCTGTTCGTCGATGGCAATGCGGATCAGCACCTGGCCGGTCCGCTGCGGGTCGAAACCAATGGTCGACACCTTGCCCACGTTGACGCCCTTGAAGCGCACGGTCGCCTGCGGCTGCAGGCCGGTGACTGTTCCCTGGCTGGCGATCTCGAACACCCGCAAGCTGCGGTTGTCGCGCGTCAGCCAGACCGTCAGGCTCACCAGCAGGGCCAGCACCACCAGCACAAAGCTGCCGGCGGCGAGGGCGTGTGATTTGTTTTCCATCGTGTTCTCTCAGGTGGGGGTCAAGGCAGGTTCGCGCAGCAGGCTGGCCGCCCGTTGCCCGCGGGTACCGCCAAAAAATTCTTGGGTGAAACGGTGCGGGTAGGCCATCACCTCGCGCGCCGTGCCGCAGGCGATGATGTGTTTGTCCGCCACCACGGCAATCCGGGTGCTGAGCTCAAACAGGGTGTCGAGGTCGTGCGTGACCATCACCACGGTCAGCCCCAACTCTTGGTGCAGGGCGCGCAGCAGGGTGCAAAAGTCGTCGGCGCTGTCGGGGTCGAGTCCGGCGGTGGGTTCGTCCAGCAGCAGCAGCGGCGGGTCCATCACCAGCGCCCGCGCCAGCGCCACGCGCTTGACCATGCCGCCGGACAAGTCGGCGGGCATTTTGTGCGCCTGCGCCGGGTCCAGCCCGACCATTTGCAGCTTGACCATGGCGACGTCATGAATCAGGGCTTCGGGCAGGGTGCCGAGTTCGCGCAGCGCAAAGGCGATGTTTTCCAGCACCGTGAAGGCCGAAAACAGGGCACCGTGCTGAAACAACATGCCGACGCGGCTGGCTGCCCCTGATGAGCTTAATTCGGCTGCCGGTCGGCCCAGTACCGTGACACGGCCACGGGTCGGGGTTTCCAGCCCCAGCATTTGGCGCAGCAGCACGGTTTTGCCGCTGCCCGAGCCGCCCACGATCGACAGCATGTCGCCCTGGTGGATGTTCAGGTTCAGGTCCTGGTGCACCACGGCGTCGTGCCCGGTGCTGTGAAACACCGACCAGAGTTGCTCAATCTCGACCACCCGCTCGGTGGTGACGGGGGCGGTCTTCATAGTCCGATGTCCTTGAAGATGACGGCAAACAGCGCGTCCACCAGAATCACCATGGTGATGGACGCGACCACCGAGGCCGTGGTGCCTTGGCCCAGGCTCTCGGTGTTGGGTTTGACGCGCAGGCCAAAGTGGCAGCCGATCAGCGCAATCAACAGCCCGAAGACGGCGGATTTGGCCAGCGCCAGCCCCAGGTTGGCGATATTGACCGCGCCCGGCAAGGCGGCAAAAAAGTAGGCCGGCGTCACGCCCATCGCCAGGTCAGCCGCCAGCATGCCGCCGCTCAGGGCTGCCAGCGTGGTCCAGACCGTGAGCAAGGGCATGGCCACGGCCATGGCGATGGCACGCGGCAGCACCAGCCGGTAGCCGCGGGCAATGCCCATGACGCGCATGGCGTCGAGTTCTTCGGTCACCCGCATCACGCCAATTTGCGCGGTGATGGCCGAGCCGGAGCGACCGGCAATCAGAATCGCCGCCAGCACCGGGCCGAGTTCGCGGATCAGCGAGACGCCCAGAATGTTGACGATGAAGGCGTCCGCCCCAAACTGGCGCAACTGCAGCGACATCAGGTAGGCCAGCACCACGCCAATCAAAAATCCCACCAGCGCAGTGATCGGCAGCGCCGTGGCGCCAATGCGGTGCAGGTGGCCCGACACATCGCGCCACGGCCCCTGGCGCGGTGCGCGCGCCAGCTGCAGCAAGTCCAGCAGCAACTGGCCCAGCAGGCCGATGAAGGATTTGCCGTGGTCAATCAGTTGCCACACCTGCTCGCCCAAGGCTAAAAAGACCTGCCGCGCCGTGCGCCGGGTGGTCGGCGGTGCGGTGACTGAATAGCGGGCCACCCGCGCCAGCAGCGGGCGTTGCGATTCCTGCAGCAACAGCTCAAGCGGCCATTGATGGCCCCAGGCGTTCCATAGCACTTGGGCGCCGGTGTGGTCCAGCCGTTGCAAGGCGCGTAAATCCCAAGCGCCGGGGGGCGCATTGGCTGGTTTGCAGGCGGGCAGTTCGGCCTGAATTTGTTGCCAGGCCTGCGGGTCCGCCAACCGCGCTGCCGTCCAGCAGCCCGTCAGCACGGCGGGGCCGCCGGGCGCGCTGGGCCGTGAGAGGCGGGGTGTGGTGTCTGGCATCAACGTGGGTCAATCAAAAATCAAAGGGCCATCCTAACCGTAATGGCCAGCCCGCCGTTTGACAATTCCGAAGCCGGGCATGCGGCAAAATGCCCCAACAAAATACCCAAACAGGAGACAACATGACCCCTTCATCCTTCACCTCGTCGGCCGAGTTGAGCGTGGAACAACGCGGCCCCGTGCTGTGGCTCACCATCACCCGCGAAGAGCGGCGCAACGCCATGAGCCACGGCGTGCTGGCCGGCATGGCGCAGGCCATCACGCAGGCCCAGGGCCAGCGCGACATCCGCGCCATCGTCATCACCGGTGCCGGTAGCAAGGCGTTTTGTGCCGGCGCGGATTTGCAGTCGGCCAACGCCTTTACCACCGACTATTCGGAGCCGCACGGCCATTTGGCGCAGTTGCTGCGCGCCGCCCGCGCCAGTTATGTGCCCTTGATTGCGCGCGTCAACGGCGCCTGCATGGCTGGCGGCATGGGCCTGATGTCGATGTGCGACATGGCGGTGGCAGCGCGCCACGCCATCTTTGGTTTGCCGGAGGTGAAGGTCGGCGTTTTTCCGGCCCAGGTGCTCAGCGTGCTGCAGCATTTGATTCCGCGGCGCATCCTGAGTGAGATGTGCCTGACCGGTGAGC
>CAJAFJ010000734.1 GCA_903938955.1 uncultured beta proteobacterium
GCCAATTGGTCTTCCAAATGCACGCCCGCTGCGCCCGCATTGATCATGGCCTTCATCAACTCGAACGCGTTCAACACACCACCGAAACCGGCTTCAGCATCAGCCACGATGGGCGCGAAGTTGTCGATATAGCCCTTGTCGCCAGCGTCAATGCCACGCGAATGCTGGATTTCGTCAGCACGACGGAACGTGTTGTTGATGCGCTCCACCACGGTTGGCACCGAGTCCACTGGGTACAGTGACTGGTCTGGGTACATGGAAGCGTACGAATTGTTGTCAGCAGCGACTTGCCAGCCCGACAGGTAGATGGCTTTCACGCCAGCCTTGACTTGTTGCATGGCTTGGCCGCCGGTCAATGCGCCCAGGCAGTTGACGTAAGGCTCGGTGTTGACCAGGTTCCAGAGCTTCTCGGCACCGCGACGGGCCAGGGTGTGCTCGATGGGGAACGAACCGCGCAAACGCACGACGTCAGCAGCGGTGTAACCGCGCTTGATACCCTTCCAACGTGGGTTGGTCGCCCAGTCTTTTTCCAAGGCGGCGATTTGCTCTTCGCGGCTCAATGTTTCTGTCGTGTATTTAGGCATGAGGTCACTCCAAAGGTTGATAAAAAATTCTGCACTGGATGCTATGCAATTCCAGTGCCTGCGAACTTATTGTAAGTCTTGCATAAGACCAAATATGAATCTTATGTCTTATATAAGACTTAAATTTATCTTAATAAAATCAATAGGTTAAAAGCACCATTCCGCCATGTGGCAAATCGTTTCTCACATTGAGAAAAAATGCGGCGGTGCAGCATTTATTTATTTTGCAATATGAAACAAGAACAGCACCCACCAAAACGATGACGCACTGACAGGCGATAAAAAACTCAAATGCCCCCCGGCTTACCCCAAATAAGTGCGACACAAGCCCAAAGTGAACATTGAGATCGATGAAATGCGCAAGCGGCTGATTGGCAAGGCGTGAAACAGCCACTCGTTTCACGGCAACCGAAAAATGATGGTGTACCTGAGTCGTGGTGACCACACCGTCAACCGCAAGCAGGCCCAGCGCCTGATGCGAACGCTGGGCAGATAAGGGATGACGCCGGGTTAAATCAAATTGCGCATGGCCCGCGCTGTTTCCTGCAGCACCGGTAGCACGCGGCCGACCGCGTCTTCGCTACTTTCATGGCCCATGGGCATGGTCACGTTCAGCGCGCCGACGACATCACCACGGCGGTCAATCAGCGGCACGGCAATGCCGCGGAAGGTGAGTTCCAGTTGCTGCTCTGAAATCGACCAACCACGTTGACGAATACGCGCCAGCTCAAGCCGCAGGCGGTCTTTGCTGTTAATGGTGTACGAGGTGTAGGCCTTGAGCTCATGGTTGCTAAACCAGTTCTCCAGCCACTCCGGGTCACGCAGTGCGAGCATCAACATGCCGGCCGCCGTTACCTGCGCCTGCACCCGCGAGCCCAACACCACGCCGGTGTTCATGCTGCGGTTGGAGCCGTTGCGGGCGATGTAGACCACATCATCACCATCCATCACACTGACATAGGCAATTTCCTGCGTGCCAGCCGTCACGCGCTGCAAAAACGGCTGCACGATACGCGGGAGCCGTGCGGATTCCAGGTACGACTGCCCGAGACGCAACACACGTGGCGTGAGCCAAAACAACTTGCCATCGGTCGCCACATACCCCATGTGCGCCAGCGTCAGCAGGTAACGACGCGCTGCCGAGCGGGTGATGCTGCAGCGCTCTCCCGCCTGACTGGCTGTGAGACGCGGGTGGGCATCATCGAAGGCTTCAATGACAGACAAGCCCTTTTCAAGACCGGCAATCCAGTCACGTTTATCCAGCACCGGCTTGCTGGGGCCTGAGGAAATGGGGGCTGTAAATGGTGTTGTCATGGCTGAATCTTGCTGTATTGACGCCAAAAAATGGCCCGTGGAAACCCTTGATACATCCGATTATCAAACTTACGAGTCCGTTAATCGATGTTTCTATCAAAATTTTGCTTTTGAGCGAGAGTGCTTTTGGTTAAAGTCCGCTGCGAAAAGTCAAATTATGAACGATCAACGATCACCCATGCCTTCCAACTCCATCACGATACCAGCCTGGGCCGGTGGTGTAGAAGCCGACATGGGTGCATCGCTGGTACAGACCCGTGACAGACACACAGTCACCCTTTTCGCAACCCCGTGAGGCCATCGGCCCACATTCTTAAAACTGAGGAGACACACTCATGACCAAACGTACCACTCTTAAATTGATCGCTGCCTGCGCCATGATGGCCTGCGCTACCGTTTCTTTTGCGCAGGAAACCATCAAGATCGCCAACATCGTTGAGCTCTCCGGTGGCGGCGCCTCGGCCGGCACCAACTTTAAAAATGGTGTGGAACTGGCGGTCAAGGAGATCAATGCGGCGGGCGGCATTCTGGGCAAAAAGATTCAGACCATCACGGCCGACACCCAAACCAACGCGGGTGTTGCCAAGGGCCTGACGCAAAAAGCGGTGGATGATGACGTGTTCGCAATCTTTGGCCCGGTGTTCTCCGGCTCCATCATGGTCAGCATGGCTGAGAGCCGCAAGGCCGGCATCCCCAACTTCACGGGCGGCGAGGCGGCCAGCATCACGACGCAGGGCAATCCCTACATTTTCCGCACCAGCTTCACCCAAGCCACGGCCATGCCCAAGGTGGCTCGTTACATCAGCGACACCGCCAAGCTCAAAACCCTGGCCATCATTTATGTGAACAACGACTTTGGCAAAGGCGGCCTGGACGCCATGAAGAAAGCACTAGCCAATTCACCGACCAAGATCGTGGCTGAAATCTCCACCGACAACGGCCAGGTCGACTTCTCAGCGGCGGTACTCAAAGCCAAACAAAGCAATGCCGATGGCGTGTTTGCCTATTCCAACGAAGAAGAGTCGGCCCGCATTCTGCGCGAGTTGCGCAAACAAGGCTGGACAAAACCGATCATTGGCGAGACCACCCTCACCGGCCAAAAAGTGATCGAGCTCGCCGGTGAAGCGGCCAACGGCGCCATCGCCCACGTCGGCTTGACCGTGGATGCGCCCCTGCCCGCCATTCGGGCTTTTCGCGCCAAGTTCGAGAAAGAATACAAATACATCTCTGACCACAATGGCATGAAAGGTTACTCCGGCGTCTACATATTGAAAGCTGCCATCGACAAAGTCGGCAAGCTTGACCGCAAGGCCGTGGCCACCGCCATGCATGGCCTCAAGGTCAGCACCGCCAAAGAGCCAGGTGTTTTGATGGACGTAAGCTTCGACGGCAACGGTGACCTGGACCGCGAAAGCTTCATGGTTCAGGTGAAGAACGGCCAGCAAGTGGTGATCGCCACCGTGCCGGCGCTGGGTGCCGCCGCCGCAGCGCCCGCCGTGACGCCTGCCGCCAAGAAATAAGCCGCGACATCACAGGCCAGATCATGACCGACTTTCTTCAACTTTTACTGAGTGGTCTGGCCACCGGCGCCATCTATGGGCTGGCGGCGCTGGGCTTTACCCTGCTGTGGCAGGCCAGCGGCACAATCAACTTCGCCCAGGGCGAGTTTGTGATGCTGCCGGCCTTCATGATGCTGGCCTTCATGTCGTTTGGTGCGCCGCTGGCGGTGAGCTTTGTGTTCACCCTCGTGCTGGCCGTCATCGTGCTGGGCTGGGTGTTCAAGCGCGGCATTGTGGACCCGCTGTTCAAGTTCGGCATGATGCCGATCGTGGTGGCCACCATCGGCCTGAGCATTGCCATGCGCAACGGTGTGCGGGCCGGTTACAGCGCCGAAGCACAGCCGTTTCCCAGCCTGTTTGCCGACCAGATCTACAACGTGGCGGGCGTCACCATCACGCTGTCGGACATCGGCACCTTTGTGCTGGCGCTGGCGCTGGTGCTGGCCACGCAGGCTTTCATGACCAAAACCGTCACCGGTCGCGCCATGCAGGCGGTCGCGCAAAACACCGAGAGTGCCTCGGTGCTGGGCATCAACGTGCCACGCATGATTTTTTACGCCTTTGCCATCAATGCGGTGCTGGCCGTGGCGGCCGCCCTGCTGGTCACGCCGACCTACCTGGCCAAGTTCGACATGGGCGAAAGCCTGGTCAACAAGGCCTTCTTCGCGGCCA
>CAJAFJ010000735.1 GCA_903938955.1 uncultured beta proteobacterium
AGCCTCGAATGCGAAAGCGACGCCCAAAACCCTACCCGTGGTTAAAGGTCCCGCGTGCCCATGCTCGCAGGAAAGTTAAAAACCACGGTCACGACTGGGAGCCAAAGTAAGTGCCATTCGCGCTAATCCCTGTCTGTCATCTCACGCCAGCTTGCTTGAGCGCCACTTGAGCAAGCGCGGCAGCACCAGAATCGACACCACCACGATCAACAGCGTCAAAGACATGGGGCGCTGCAAAAACACCAGCGCACTGCCCTCGCCAATCGACATGGCGTTGCGCAGTTGTGCTTCAGCCAGTGGCCCCAAAATCATGCCGACCAGCACAGGTGCGGTCGGGAAGTTGAAGCGGCGCATCACCAGCCCGAGCAAACCAATGCCGTACAGCAAGAACAAATCAAACGCACTTTGGCGCATACCGTAGGCCCCGACCGTGGCAAAAATCAGAATCCCGGCGTAGAGCTGCGGCTTGGGTACTTTGAGCAGCTTGACCCACAGGCCGATCAGCGGCAGGTTCAGCACCAGCAGCATCACGTTGCCGATATAGAGCGACGCAATCAGGGCCCAAACCAGTGCCGATGAGCTGCTGAACAACTGGGGTCCGGGCTGGATGCCGTAATTCTGGAATGCGCCAAGCAAAATGGCGGTGGTGTTGGACGTTGGAATGCCCAGCGTCAGCAACGGAATCAGCGCTGCCGTCACGGTGGCGTTGTTGGCCGCCTCGGGTCCGGCCACACCTTCAATCGCACCCTTGCCGCCGAACTCGGCCTTGTCGCTGCCTTTGGCCAGTTTCTTCTCGGCCGCGTAGCTCAAAAAGGTCGGAATCTCGGTGCCGCCGGCCGGAATACAGCCAAACGGCGCCCCAATCGCCGTGCCGCGCAACCAGGCCGGAATGGAACGGCGCCAGTCGCTGCGGGTCATGCTGACGCGGCCCATTTTGTTCTCCGACTCGACCACCTTGCCCTCAAACAACACGGCGTGCAGCGCCTCGGCGACGGCAAACAGGCCCACCGCCACCAGCACAATCTCCACCCCGTCGAGCAACTCGGGCACGCCCCCGGTGTAGCGCGCCTGGCCGGTGATCTGGTCCATGCCAACCAGCCCGGCGGCCAAGCCGACAAACAGGGCGGTGAGCCCGCGCACGGTGCTTTGCCCCAGCACGGCACTGACCGTGGTGAAGGCCAGCAGCATCAGCATGAAATATTCGGGCGGGCCGAGCTTGACGGCAAAGTCCGCCACCACCGGCGCAAACAGCGTGACCAGCACGGTGGCAATGGTGCCGGCCACAAACGAGCCGATCGCCGACGTTGCCAGCGCGGCACCGGCACGGCCGCTTTTGGCCATCTTGTTGCCCTCCATCGCGGTCACCATGCTGGAGGTTTCTCCCGGCGTGTTGAGCAAAATCGAGGTGGTCGAGCCGCCGTACATGGCGCCGTAATAAATGCCGGCAAAGAAGATCATGGAGGCCGTGGCCTCGACCTTGGCCGTGATCGGCAGCAACATCGCCACCGCAGTAGCCGGTCCAATGCCCGGCAACACCCCCACGGCGGTACCCAGTGCACAGCCGACAAAGGCCCACAGCAGGTTGACCGGCGTGCCGGCGGTTGCAAAACCTTCAAGAAGGTGATTCCAGATTTCCATCACAACCATCCGCTTTGAGTCAGTCCTGGCAGGTTGATGGCCAGAAATTTAGTAAACATCCAGTACACCGGCGCTGCAATCAGCAGGCCGGTGACGAGGTCGTTGCGCCAGGATGTCAAGCCGGGCGCTGTGCTGCCCTGCGCCATGCGCAGACCGCGCGCGGCCATCACAAAGCACAGGGTGCAGCTGAAGATAAAACCGATCGTGGTGATGAGGGCCGCGTTGAGCAACAGGCCGGCCGACATCCAGACAAAGCCGGGCCAGTAAGGTTTTTCATCGGGGCCCAGTTCTTCCATGTGGCGAAAGCCCCCGTTGCGGGCCTTGTAAACCATGTAAGCACCACACACCAACAGCGCCCCCGACACCAGCCAGGGCAGAAAGTTGGGGCCGACGCCGGCATAACCGGCATCGGCCGGAATGCTCAAAGCGCCAAACGCCAGGCCCAGGGCGATGGCCACAATGCCGATCCCCACCAGGGTTTGCAGATGATAGGAAGGGGTTGCCGGGGCGTGGTGTTTCATGCTGTGTGCCTGCGGCTTAGATCATTCCGGACTTGACCATGATGGCGCGCAGGGCGGCGAAATCGTTGTTCACGAAATTCTCGAACTCGGCGCCACTCAACACCGCTGGTGTCCAGTTGTTTTTGGCCAGCGACTCGGCCCAGGCTTTGGATTTCATGGCCTTGAGCAGCATCTCGGTCAGCGCCTTGCGTTGCTCGGCCGTGATGCCGGGGGCACCATACACACCGCGCCAGTTGCCGATTTCGACATTCAAGCCCAGCTCTTTGAGGGTCGGAATGTCGATGCCTTTCAGGCGCGTGCCCGAGGTCACCGCTACCGCTTTCATCTTGCCGGCCGCAATGTACTCGGAAAACTCGCTGTAGCCGCTGCCGCCAATCGTGACGTTTCCGCCCAAAATCGCTGCCGTGGCTTCACCGCCGCCCCGGAAGGCCACGTAGTTGATGCGGGCCGGGTCAACCCCGGCTTCGCGCGCAATCATGGCGGCGGCAATGTGCTCGGTGGCACCGCGTGAACCGCCGCCCCACTTGACGCTGCCGGGGTCTTTCTTGAGTTGCTCCACCACCTCTTTCATGCTTTTGAACGGTGAGTTAGCGGGCAACACAAACACGTTGTATTCAGTGGTCAGGCGCACCAGCGGCGTGGCGGACGACAGCGACACGGCCGGTTTGCCGGTGATGAGGCCCCCCAGCATGACCGCGCCCATCACCAGCATGGCATTTGGATCGCCCTTGCTGCCATTGACAAACTGGGCCAGTCCGAGCGCACCGGCGGCACCACCCTTGTTGTCGTAGGTGACGGTGTCCGCCACCTTGGCGTCCTGCAGCGCCTTGCCCAGGGCGCGGCCCGTGGAATCCCAGCCACCGCCCGGGTTGGCGGGAATCATGATCTTGAGATTGCTGGCGGCCAGGGCCGACAAGGGCAAGCCTGCGGACATGGCCATGGCGGCCATGGATTTGAGAAAAGTAGCACGACGCATCAGAGTCTCCTTTAGGGTTGGTCAACGTCTTAATGATGCGCAGCCAAGCTGTCAAACGGCTGTCCACCAGCCGTGATTTGCTAGGGGTAAACGCGGGGTTGCAGCACCTTTGAGTGCCCTCGACTCCATGTCAAACTTGCGACCATGAAACTGTTGTTGATTGAAGATGATCCCGCCCTGCACACCACGCTGCAGCGCGCCCTGACGCGCCTGGGCTGGCAGGTCACGGTCTGCGTCGAAGGCCATGCGGCCCTGGCGCACTGGCGCCAGAGCCCGCCCGATGTGGTGTTGCTGGACCTGAGCCTGCCCGGCCTGGACGGGCTGGAGATTCTGGCGCAGGCGCGCCAGGGCGGGCTGCGCACGCCTGTACTGATCCTGACTGCCCGCGGCACCGTGGGCGACCGCATTCTGGGGCTCAATGCCGGGGCTGACGACTACCTGCCCAAACCCTTTGACCTGGACGAACTGGAGGCCCGGTTGCGCGCCCTGCACCGCCGCCGGCCGCAAGACAGCGCCCCAGCAGCACAGCCCACCCGGGAGGCGGACGCCATCAATTACGACAAAGACAGTGGCGCCATTTATTACCAGGGCCAGGTGCTGGAGCTGACGCCGCGCGAATTGGCCCTACTCAAAGCCTTGCTGGCCCGGCCCGGCCACGCCGTCACCAAAGAGCGCTTGTTTGAGTGTGTGTTTCCCGGCGAAACCGAGGTGCAGTACGAAGCGGTCGAGGTGGTGGTCTACCGGCTGCGCAAAAAACTGATCCCGACCGGCGCCACGCTGATGACACTGCGCGGCCTGGGCTACCTGCTCAAAACGGCCGATTAGGCGCGGCCCATGACCACCCGCACCCTGTCCCTGCGTCGCTATTTGTTTTTGGGCATCCTGCTGCCGATCGTGCTGTTCATTCTGGTCGACACCGTCAGCCTGTACCGCCAGGCGCTGGCGGTGGTCAACACCGCCTATGACCGCACCCTGCTGGCCTCAGCCAAGTCGATTGGCGAACACATCACGGCTGAAGGCACGGGCGATGCCGTGCAGCTGCGCGCCAACGTACCCTACGCCGCGCTGGAGGCGTTTGAGGCGGACAACCGCAGCCGCATGGTGTACCGCATCTCGACCATGCAGGGCGATTTGCTGGATGGTTTCGAGGCTCTGCGCGCCTGGCACGGCCGCCTGCCGGACCAGGGGCCCTACGCCGCGCTGGTCGACTTTTATGACGACACCTACCAGGGCGACCCGGTGCGCGTGGCGGTGTTGCTACAACCGGTGGCCACCAACCGCGCACGCGGCATGGCGGTGGTACAGGTGGCCGAAACACAAGAACTGCGTCATGCCCTGGCGCGCCAGATTTTGATCGACACACTGTGGCGGCAAGCGGTGCTGGTGTCAGTCATCGTCCTGATGGTGATTGTGGTGGTGCAACGCGCGACCCGGCCGGTGCGCCAATTGAGCGCGCAGTTACAGGCCCGCACCGACGATGACCTGACCCCGCTGCAGGCGCCCGGCGCGCCACGCGAACTGGTACCGCTGATCGAGGCCACCAACCACCTGATGTCGCGCTTGCAGCACCTGCTGGACAACCAGAAGCGCTTTGTGCGCGATGCCGCACACCAGTTGCGCACGCCGCTGGCGGTGCTGAAAGTGCAAGTGCAGTCGGCCCTGCGGGGCGACGTGGCGCCGCACCAGGGCCTGCTTGAAATCCAGGACACGGTCGAGCGCGCCACGCTGCTGGCCAACCAGATGTTGTCCCTGGCCAAAGTGGCGCAACTGGTGCAGCAGCCCGCCACCCAGGCGATAGACTGGGCCCAGGTGCTGCGCGAAGTGGCGCTGGACGTGTCGCCACTGATTGCGGCCAAAAACCTTGATTTTGAGATCACGACCGCGCCTGCGCCGGTGCGCACCCACGACTGGATGCTGCGTGAGCTGTCGCGCAACCTGCTGCACAACGCGATTCGCTACACGCCCGAACACGGCACCTTGTCAGTGCACCTGGACTGTGATGGCGGACACGCCACGCTGCTGATCCGTGACAGCGGGCCCGGCATTTCAGATGAACTTCGCAAGCGCCTGTTTCAACCCTTTTCAGCCGGCGAGGCCCGCTCGGGCTCGGGCCTGGGCTTGTCGATTTGCCTTGAAATTGTGCAAGCGCTGGGCGGCAACCTGCAGCTGGACAACCAAAGGGAGATGGACCACATCACCGGCCTGGACACCCGCGCCCGCCTGCCGCTGGCCGCCGAAGCGTGAAATGGGGCACACGCCGAACTTTGAGGGTTGGCAGAAGAACAATAGCAACACATCCACTCAATGCTGGTCCACGCCAAATCCATGACATAGCAGCACGGTGACTTGAAGAATCGGG
>CAJAFJ010000736.1 GCA_903938955.1 uncultured beta proteobacterium
AAACCGCCGAACAACGTGCTGCCGGGGCGCCGCAGGGTTGCAACGAGCCGGGCGAAGTGCCGCGCATTGGCGCTGAGTTGGCGGCGCTGCGCGGCATCACGCCAGACGAGTTGGCTGCAGCCACCACGCGCAATGCGATGGACGCTTTGCCGCGTTTGCGGGCATTGTTACCCGTCAATTAACTGCGCCGCACGGTGGTCCACAGGGCGGCCAGCACAATCAGTCCGCCGCCTAACCAGCCCGCAAAGCTGAGTCCTTCACCCAGCCACAGCACGGCAAACAGGGCGCCAAAGGCGGGTTCGCTGCTGGTCAGCAAGGCGACCCGGCTGGGGGATGTGTGCTTGAGCGCCCAGTTTTGTGCGAAGAACGCAAACACGGTGCAGCCCAGCACCAGATAAACGGTGGCCCACCAAAAGGCAGGGCTCTGCGGCAGCGGCGGCAAATCGCCCGGCAAGCACAGGGCCAGTAGCAGGCTGCCAAAACCAATCACTGCGGCCTGCACCGCCGTCAAGGTCAGGGCTGATGCGCTGCTGTGGCGCGTCAGTTTGCTGGTCAGGCACACCATGAGGGCGCGCAGCACGGCGGCGGCCAGCATCAGCCCATCACCCAAGCCGAACTGACCCGCCAGCCCGCCACTGAGCAGGGCCGCACCCAACAGCGAGAGGGCAGCAAACACAAAGATCGCCTGCGCCGGGCGGCGGCCCATCAGCCACCACTCCACAAACGGTGTAAATACCACGCACAGGCTGATCAAAAATGCAGCGTTGCTGGCTTGGGTCTGTGCCACGCCAAAGGTTTCACACAGAAAAATGCACAACATCAGCCCGCCCAGCGGCAAACCGGTGTGCAGGGCATCGCGCTGTTGCTGTCGGTTGGTGCGCAGCAGGGCGGGCAGTAGCAGCGCAAAAGTGAGAATAAAGCGCACCGCCAAAAATCCCAGCACCGGGTAAAAGGCCAGCGCGCCCTTGGCCATGCCATAGCTGGTGCCCCAGACCACGGCGACCCCCAACAGCGCCAGGTCAGACAGGCGCAGCAGGTGTTTGGGTTGCGTCAAGGCAAGGGTATTCATGGCAAAGGCTCGTGGTGCTTGAGAAAAACCAAATGATAAATTTGACTTCCCAGCGTGATAATCCCGCCATGAAGAACAACACTTGTGCGCCATGAGCATCAATAACCCGCTGGACTGCCTGCCCGACATGGCCGTGTTTGCCCGCGTGGTGGATGCGGGCAGCTTCTCGGCCGCCGCCCGCCAGTTGGGGGTGACGCCGTCGGCGGTCAGCCGCCAAGTGGCGCGGCTTGAAGACGTGTTGCGGGTGCGCCTGCTGGAGCGTACCACCCGCAAACTGCGTTTGACCGAGGCGGGCACCGCCGCCTACAGCCGCTGTCAGGCGATGGTGGCTGCCGCCCGCGAGGTGCTGGCGCTGAGCGACACCAACACGGCCACGCCGCGTGGCCTGGTGCGCGTCAGGATGCCCAAAGCCTTTGGGCGCCAGGTGGTGCACCCGCTGATGCCTGCCTTTTTGCGGCAGTACCCCGAGGTCGATGTGCAACTGGTGATCACCGACCGCACGGTGGATTTGTTTGAGGAGTCGATCGACCTGGCGATTCGCATCACCGACGCGCCGCCGCCGGGCTTGGCCGGGCGACCGCTGATGCGAATTCCACATGTCGTGTGTGCCAGCCCGGCTTATTTGGCCGAGCAGGGTCAACCCCTGCATCCGCGCGATCTGGCGCAACACAGCTGCCTGTACCTGGGCGAAGACGAGCGCGACCGCCACTGGCGCTTCAAAAAAGGGGGCGATGAGTTGGCGGTGCGGGTGAGCGGTCGCTACGTGGCCAACCACAGCGAGGTGCGGCTGGAGGGTGCCTTGCAATCGCTGGGTATCGCCAGCTTGCCAGAATTTACCGCCCGCGCCAGTCTGGCGTCAGGGGCGCTGGTGCGCGTGCTGGACGATTGGGAGCATCTCACCCACTACGCCGGTATGGCCTGGCTGTTGTACCCGCCGAACCGTTGTCTGGCCGCCAAATTGCGTGTGTGGATTGACCATTTGGTGGCGGGGTTGGCGAGTCGGTAGGTGCGCTTTGATCAGGGACGCCCCTTAAGCCGGATTTGGCACGGCCCATTGCTGGGTCACCGTGCCAGCCTGGTTCACACTTTCCAGTTTGACGCCAAATCCCCATAAGCGGGCCGTGTGTTTAAGCACCTCCTGCGTGCTGTCGCCCAGGGGGCGATCCTGGTACTGGGTATGGCGCAAGGTCAGGGTGCGGTCCCCCCGGCGGTTCACATTCCAGACCTGAATATTGGGCTCGCGGGTGCCCAGATCGTACTGCTGTGACAGTGCCTGGCGCAGTTCGCGGTAGCCCGCTTCATCATGAATGGCGGATACATGCAGTTCTTCCTGGCGCGCATCGTCGTGAACCGCGAACAGGCGCAGGTCACGCATCACCTTGGGGCTCAGGAACTGGCCGATAAAGCTCTCGTCCTTGTAGTTACGCATGGCATGGTCCAGCGTGGG
>CAJAFJ010000737.1 GCA_903938955.1 uncultured beta proteobacterium
ATGACAGTCTCGTTAGGTGCTGGTCTTGATGTTGGCCTTGGGCAAGCCCCTCTCAACACCCTTGATGCAGGCGACCAGCGTCTGATTCACCGGTGTCGGCACGCCGCACTTGGCGCCCTGGCGTACCACGGCACCGTTGACAAAATCGATCTCGGTGACGAAGCCTTTTTCCAGGCTTTGCAGCATCGACGCCTTAAATTCAAACGGTAGCCCGGCGGCTGCCTTGATCCAGGGCTGTTGCGGATCGGTGGTGGTGAGCTGGATGCCACTGGCTTTGGCCACCGCCATGGTCTCGGCCACAGCCGCTACCGCGCAGGCTTCGACCTCTGGCACGGCATACAAATCGCCATACGCCAAGCCGGTGATGCCACTCAAAGCACCGGTCGCCACGTTCACCAGCAGCTTGTCCCAGATGGTGCCCATGATGTTGTCGCTGACCGTGGTCTCCAGCCCGGCGGCGGTGAAGATGGCGGCAATGCGTCGCACACGCTCGGTCACGCGGCCATCCAACTCCCCAATATGCGTGTCTTTGCCCCGCGTACCAATGTTCACATGGCCGGGCGCCAGCTCCGTGCCACCAGCGTAGGTTTTGCCCGCCAGCACCCGCTCGCGGCCCACGATGTCGGCCAGAATATCTTCATGGCCCAAGCCGTTTTGCAGCGACATCACGACCGTGTCGGGACCGAGCAACGACATCGCAGCCGCCATCGCCTCGCCGGTATGGAAGGATTTGACCAGCACCACCACCAGGTCCACCTCACCCGCCGGCACCACCGTGGCGCTGGCCAGCACTTGCACCGTGCGGTCGACACCACCATCACGCAACACCAGACCGTTGTTGCTCATCGCCTCGATATGCGCCTTGTTGCGGTTGATCAGCCACACCTCGTTACCGGCCTCCGTCAGCACGCCACCAAGAGCACAACCCAGCGCACCCGCGCCCAAAATACAAATCTTCAAAATGACTCCTGAAAGTGATTGGGGTGGATTTTGGGTACGAAGGCCCATGCTGTAAATACAATGAAATTAATACATACCATTGCCTCAGGCAATACATAAACGATAAAGCGCAGCGCGGCCAAGCCACAACATCCTTACAAATCCACGATGACAAAGTGGAACTGTAAGAATTTTTTATGATTCCGCGCATCGCAGTTCGCCCACTTGACAAGCTGTGCGACGGTTATCATGATCGTTATTTGGTACAGAAATCTGCACAAAGGAGATTCATCATGGGCATTGCCGTTCGCGACATCGTCGCTTTTTCAGAGGCCCGCAGTAATTTTTCACGCTTGGTGGAAGAGGTGCGCCAGGGCGCTGAAAAAATCATCACCAAGAATGGTGAACCTGCCGTCGCACTGATTGACGCCAAACGGCTCGACTACTACCACCAGTTAGACCGTGACCGGGGCCATCTGATGCTGATTGACGAGGTCGAAAAAGGCCTGGCTGACATCGTGGCGGGGCGCACCAGTGATGCGATTGAAGACCTGGCTGAACGGCGCGCACGAAGCAAAGAAAAAATGGCGGCATTGGGCCTCAAATCTTGATTCAAATTCGCAGAACAGCCAACTATTCAGCCAACCTGGACCGAATAGAAGACTACTGGTACGCCTGTCAGTTTCCCCTTGGCAATGACCGATTGCTTGATGAGTTGGCCGACACCGTTCTCGTACATCTGCAAAACCACCCCCGCTTGGGCCGCAACTTTTTGCAGCGTCAAACCCAATCCATCGACACACAGGCCCGGCTGGACAAACTCAAAGCCCTGTTGGCCACCCTGGACACCGACACAGAACACGCCGAAATCCGTGAGTACGTGATGACAGACTACCTGCTGTTGTATGCGCTGGTGGGAGACGTGATGTACCTGCTGGCCATCAAACACCACAAACAACTGTCGTTCAACTTCCCTGCTTGAAACACCCCTGATGGACGCTGACCCCACCCTGCTCGACATCAAGCTGCTGCGCCTGCTGGACCAGCTTTACACCACGCGCAGCGTGACGCGCTCGGCCGAGGTGCTGGGGCAAAGCCAGCCCACGGTCAGTATCTGGCTGGGCAAGCTGCGCCAGCAACTGGGTGACCCGCTGTTTGTGCGCACGCCCGAAGGCATGTTGCCAACGCCGCGCACCGATGCGCTGATTGGCACCGTGCGCGAGGTGCTGGCCGGCCTGCAACGGCTGGCCCAGGCGGGCGCACCGTTCGAGGCTGCCACGGCGCAGCGACGCTTTTCGATTGGCATGACCGATGCCAGCAACATCACCTTGTTGCCCCGCTTGTTATCGCATGTGCGGGCGCTGGCCCCCGGCGTGGTACTGACGGCCAGCCGCATTGATGCGCAGTTGGCGCAGGCCCTGCAAACCGGTGAGGTCGATCTGGCGCTGGGTTTTCTGCCCTGGTTGGACGCCGGTTTTTACCAGCAGACGCTGTATGCGCAGGACTGGATTTGCCTGGCCAATGCCCAGCATCCGAGGGTGATCGACGCCACGCCCGCGCACTGGAATCTGGCGGTGTACCAAGCCGAGGCGCACATCGGCATCAGCGCCGGCACCGGCTACCAGTTGCTCGACACGGCTGTGGCGTCGCAGCACCTGACGCGCAACATCCGGCTGGAGCTGCCCGGCTTTTTGGGCCTGGCCGCCATCCTCTCCACCTGCGACTTGATCGCCACCCTGCCCCGCCACATTGGTGAAACCCTGGCCCGTGCCGCCGGGCTGCAGGTGCTGCCCTGCCCGTTTGCCCTGCCCGGCTTCACCGTCAAACAGTATTGGCACGCCCGCTACCACCACGATGCAGGCAACCGCTGGCTGCGCGGCATCTGCGCCGAGCTGTTCATGGAATCAGAGCGGGAGCGATCCCACACACTTTGATGTGTCCAGCTTGTGTGCTGCTGACTCAGGCCCCAAAACCAAACAGGCGCCGGGGCGTGTCCCACAAGATGGCCTGACGCGCCGCATCGTCCGGCAGCAAGGTGTCAAACAACGCCACCAACGGGCCGTAATCGATGCGCTCGGGTGCCCGCAAAAAGGGCCAATCCGACGCCCACACCAGTGACTGTGGCGTGTAGGCCGCAAGCAGCGCCTGCACATAAGGCCAGGCATCCGGGTACGGATACGGCAGCGCCGAGCATTTGGTCAGGCTTGACAGTTTGACGCAGGCGCGCCCGGTGTCGGCCAACGCCAGTAGCGCGGCAAAACCGGCTTGGCCAATGCCAGCCTCCGGGTCGGGCCGGCCGCAGTGGTCAAACAACAAGCGCGCGCCGCTGTCCTGCAGCATCGGCTTCAGCGCCACCAGTTCATCGGCTTGCACCTGCACTTGCGCCCACAGGCCGAGCTCGCGCAGGCGTTCCAGCAGCGGCCCGGTGTCACGGTAAAAATCGACACCCAGCAAAGCCACGTTGAACGCCACACCCACCACACCCGCCGCCTGCAGGTCTTGCAACTCGGTGCGGCTGGCATCGTTGCGCACCACGGCCACGCCCTTGTAACGACCCGCGCCCTGGGCCAGCGCGTCCAGCAGGCAGCGGTTGTCCAGGCCGTAGCCCGAGTTGGGGCCCACCAGCAAGGCGTTTTTCACACCATGCGCGTCCAGCACGTGGCCGAGTTGCACCGCCGTGCCGGTCTCGCCACCCGACGGCCGGTACCAAGCGTCGGCGGCATAAGGAAAACGGGCCGGATCAAAGACGTGCACATGGCAGTCGATCCTGGGTTGTTGCAGGGGAATCGTCAGGAGCATAAGATATTTCCAGTTCAGTGCAGGTCGCAAAGGGCAGTGACTTTTCATCATTTTTGCAAGCACCGCATTTTTACCCGAAGGAAGGTTCACCATGTTTCGGATCAACTCCATCCTGGCCCTGCTGGCCGCGTTTGCGCTAACACTCACCAGCCCGCTCGCAGCCCAGACCGTGCGCCCCGAAACGGTTGCCAGCGGCTTGCAAAACCCGTGGGCGGTGGCGTTTTTGCCCGAGGGGCGTTTTCTGGTCACCGAGCGCCCGGGGCGCCTGCGGGTGGTGGAGGCCAATGGCACGGTTGGGCCCCCACTGGCGGGGGTGCCGGCGGTATCGGCCTTGGGCCAGGGCGGTTTGCTGGACCTGTTGCTGGACGCTGACTTTGCCCGCAACCGCACGCTGTTTTTCTGTTTTTCAGAGCCCGGCCTGCTGGGCAACAGCACGGCGCTGGCCCGTGCCCGGCTTTCGCAGGACCGTACCCGACTGGAAGACGTCAAGGTCATCTTCAGCCAGCAACCCAAGGTCATCAGCACGGCCCATTTTGGCTGCCGTCTGGTCGAGAGCCAGACAGCCGGTCAAGTCGACGGCCTGCTGTTCATGACGCTGGGCGAGCGTTACACCCACAAAAATGATGCGCAGCGGCTGGACAACCACCTCGGCAAAATCATTCGCATCCACAAAGACGGCCGCATTCCGGGCGACAACCCGTTTGTGACCCGGCCCGGGGCGCTGCCCGCCCTCTGGTCTTACGGCCACCGCAACCCGCAGGGCGCCACCCTGGCCCCCGACGGCACGTTATGGACGCACGAACACGGGCCGCAAGGCGGTGACGAAATCAACCTGGTCCAACCCGGGCGCAACTACGGCTGGCCGGTCATCACCTACGGCGAAAACTATGGTGGCGGCAAGATCGGTGAGGGACTCACCGCGAAAGACGGCATGGCGCAGCCGCTGCACTATTGGGAGCCGTCGATTGCACCGTCGGGCATGGCTTTTTTGAGCAGCGAGCGGTATGGCCGCGCCTGGGTCGGCAACCTGTTTGTCGGCTCGCTCAAGTTTGGTTACCTGAACCGCATCGAGTTGTCAGAGCCCTTCAAGGGCCGGGTGCTGCGCGAGCACAAGCTGCTGGCCGACCTGGGCGAGCGCATCCGCGATGTGCGCCAGGGGCCCGATGGCTGGCTGTATGTGCTGACCGACAACGCGCGCGGGCGCCTGATCCGGCTGCGCCCGGACTAGCCGCCGCGCCGCGTTTTAGCGAATCGAGGTGTCCAGCGCATACGGCCCCTGCTGCAACTGGCTGACCAGCCACTGCGTACAGACGCGCAACTTGGCCGATTGCTCCAGGCGGGAACCCGTGACGGCCCAGACATCAGCGCTCTGGTGGTAGTCCGGCAGCACGCGCACCAACCGCCCGCTCTTCAACTCGTCGGCCACGTCCCAGCTGGCCAGGGGAATAATGCCCACACCATCCATCGCCCAGGCGCGAACGATGTCACTCTGGTTCGAGCCCATCACCCCGGTGACCTTGACCGACTCTGGCCCGTGCGGCCCCTGCAGGCGCCAGACGCCAAAGGTCTGGTGACGCTCGCGGTAGATCAGGCAATCGTGGTGCGCCAAATCGGCCAGCGTTTTGGGCTGCCCGCAGCGCGCCAGGTAAGCGGGCGCGGCGCACAGCACGCGGGCATTACGCGCCACCGGGTGCGCAATCAGGTGCGGCTCGGTGACCTCGCCCATACGGACATCGATGTCAAACCCTTCGCCCAGCAAATCAACGCGCCGGTCCACCACCTCAAGCCAGATTTCCAGCGCCGGGTAAGTCTGGTTCATGCGCGCCAGGATCGGGGCGATGTGGTTGCGCGCCAGCCGCAAACTGCTGCTGATGCGCAGTGGCCCGGCCGGTGCGCTGCGCACGCCCGCCACGCCCTGGTTCAACTCGTCGGCGGCGTCCAGCACCTTGCGCGCCCAGGCATAAGCGGCCTCGCCCTCGTCGGTGATCAACACGCGCCGGGTGGTGCGGTGAAACAGCTTGGTGCCCAGCGCCTTCTCCAGCCCCGCCACCCGTTTGGTGACGTAGGCCGGCGAGATGCCCAGATCGGTCGCGGCCCCGACAAAACTCGAATGCCGCGCTACCTGGCAAAACACGCGCAAGTCCATCAAGCTCCAGTTATTGTTAACTATTGATGAATTCTGAATGATCATTTGAACGCATTGTATTTAAATGAGTTCGCAGTATCGTGCGGGCATGACAAAACTTCGAATTGCCGTCGCAGGCGCTGGCGTCATTGGCCAGGCCCATATCAACGTCTTGCGCAACAGCGCGACCTGCACGCTGTGCGCCATCGTGGACCCGTCCCCCGCCGCCGGGGCGCTGGCGGCCCAAGCCGGTGTGCCGCTGTACCTTTCTCTGGCAGAGATGCTGGCGGTGGATCGCCCGGATGGCGTGATCCTTGCCACGCCCAACGCATTGCATGTGCCGCAAGCGCTGGAGTGCATCGCGCCACAGCTGCCGATTCTGTTGGAAAAGCCCATCGCCACCACGGTCAGCGAAGGTTTGCAACTGCTAAACGTGGTCGAACAAACCGGCGCCAAGGTACTGATTGGCCACCACCGCGCGCACAGCCCGATCATGGCCAAGGCCAAAGCCGTGGTGGCGTCCGGCCAACTCGGCCGACTGGTGAGCGTGATGGGCAGTGCCACCTTCCTGAAACCCGACCATTATTTTGCCGATGCGCCCTGGCGGCGCGAACCCGGTGCCGGCCCGATTCTGCTGAACATGATTCACGAAGTGCACAACCTGCGCATGCTGTGTGGCGACATCGTGGCGGTGCAGGCCTTTGCCAGCCACGCCACGCGTGGCTTTGCGGTGGAAGACACAGTGGCCATCAACCTGCGTTTTGCCAATGGCGTGCTCGGCAGTTTCATGCTGTCCGACACCGCCGCCTGCCCGCGCAGCTGGGAGCAAACCTCGGGCGAAAACAAGGCTTACCCGTCTTATGCTGACGAAGACTGCTATGTCATCAGCGGCACCAACGGCAGCCTGTCGGTGCCCACCATGCGCCTGAAAACCTACCCCCGGCCAGAAGACCGCTCCTGGTTTAAAGCATTTGAAGTCGGCGTGGTCGGCATGGTGCGGGACGACCCACTGAAACACCAGCTGGAACATTTCGGCGCCGTCATCCGGGGCAAAGCCGAGCCACTGGTCAGCGCCCGCGACGGCCTGCTCAATTTAAAAATTACCGAAGCGATTGTTGAAGCCGCCCAAAGCGGCCAGGTCGTGACGATTTAACCCAAACCAACACCTTACCCAAGCAGGAGACACACATGGATTTTTCACTCAACGACGAACAGAAAATGATGATCGACACGGTGCGCCGTTTCATCGCTGAAGAACTCAAACCGCTCGAAGACGAGGTCGAAGAAAACGGGTTTCTGGACCACGCCAAAGCCCTGGCGATTCATGAAAAATCAAAATCACTGGGCCTTTACGCGCTGAATATTGCTGAAGAATTTGGCGGCGGTGGCCTGAGCACCGTGGACCGCATGCTGTGTGAAGAGCAGTTTGGCCACACCACCGACATTTTGATTCGCCGCGCTTTTGGCAATGTGTATGAGCCGCTGCTGGTGTGCAAGGGCGCGCAAATCGAGCGTTGGCTCAAGCCCACGGTGGCGGGCACCCGCACCTGCTCGATTGCCATCACCGAATCCGGCGCCGGGTCGGACGCCCAAGGCATCAAGACCCATGCGCGCAAAACCGATACCGGCTGGGTACTCAACGGCAGCAAGCACTTCATCAGCGACGGCGAGTGGAGCGACTTCTTTTTGGTCTCGGCCAAAACCGGCGACAAGGAAATCAGCCTGTTTGCCGTGGACAAAGGCTTGCCCGGTTTTACCGTCGGCAAAGACCAAAAGATGATGGGCCTGCGCGGTACGCCGCACCTGGAATTGTTTTTTGACGATGTACCGCTGGAACCCGTCGCCCTGCTGGGTGAACAGGGCCAGGGCTTCAAGCTGGCGATGGGGGCGCTCAACGTGGTGCGGCTGGCCCAGGTGGGCGCCCGCGCCGTCGGCAAGGCCAGCCATGTGCTGGAACTGATGGTGGATTACGCCAACCAGCGCAAGCAATTTGGCCAGAAGATTGGCGATTTTCAGATGGTGCAGCAGATGCTGGCCGACAGCGTGATCGAGATCAACGCCGCCCGCTGGATGGTGCTACACGCCGCCTGGATGATTGACGCCGGACAGGACGCCCGCGACCAGATCACCATGGTCAAGGTGCACGCGGCCGAAACATTGGGCCGCGTGGTGGACCGCGCCGTGCAGATTTTTGGCGGCATGGGTTTCTGCAAAGAGTTGCCGATTGAGCGTTATTACCGCGATGCGCGCATTTACCGCATTTTTGACGGCACCAGCGAAATTCACCGCAGCGTGATCGCCCGCAGCGTCATGAAAAAAGGCGCGCCCCTGTTTGAGCTGAACCGGTAAGCTCGCCATGCACAACAACAAGTTTATGAGTGCGGCACAGGCCGCAGCCCTTATCAAGGACGGCGACACCGTGGGCCTGATGGGCGGTGGGGGTGGCTTGATGGAGGCCACCTGTTTATTCGAAGCGGTGCAGGCGCGTTTCAAGTCAACGCAGCAACCGCGCCACCTGACGCTGATTCACGCCCTGGGCATTGGCGACAAAAAAACCAAGGGCATGAACTGCTTTGCGCATGAAGGGCTGGTGCGCAAAGTGATTGGCGGGCACTGGGTCTGGTCACCCGCCATGCAGCGCCTGGCCGAAGAAGAAAAGATCGAGGCCTACATCCTGCCCGGCGGCGTCTCCAGCCAGCTGATGCGCGAGATTGGCGCGGGTCGCCCGGGGCTGTTCACCCACGTCGGCCTGGGCACGGTGTGTGACCCGCGCCAGGGCGGCGGCCGCATGAATGCATCCGCCAAAGACGACTTGAGCGAGCTGGTGCAACTGGACGGACACGACTACCTGCGCTACAAGCCCTTCCCCATTCACATCGCGCTGGTGCGCGCCAGCGCGGCCGACGAAGACGGCAACATCAGCTTCGAGCACGAGGCCGCGAATCTCGACGCCCAATCACTGGCGCTGGCCGCCCGCAACAGCGGCGGCAAAGTCATCGTGCAGGTGAAAGAGCGCCTGCCCAGGGGCGCGCTCAAAGCCCGCGAGGTGCGCATTCCCGCCGCCTGGGTCGATGCGATTGTGGTCGATCCCGATCAATCATCGAGCTACGACATTCCCTTTGACGCGGCCCTGAGCGGCGAGTTGACCGGCACCGCACGCGCGCACAGTGAGCGCGCAGACATGGAGGCCATCCACCGCGTCGCCCCAGAGGCGTTCAGCGAACGCCAAGCGGTGGCCCGGCGCGCCGCCGAAGAATTGTTCAACACCGACAAGGCGCGCCCGGTCGTCAACTACGGCGTCGGCGTGCCCGATGCCGTGGCCAAACTGATCGCCGCCCGCGGTGAGCAGCAGCGCATTTACCAAACGATTGAGCACGGCACCTACGGCGGCACGCTGATGGACGGCGTGTTGTTTGGCTACGCCCGCAACGCCACGGCGATGCTGGATGCACCCACGCAATTCGATTTTTATGCGGGCGGCGGGCTCGACATCGCCTTTCTCGGTTTTGGCGAGTTTGATGCGCAAGGCAGCGTCAACGTGTCGCGACTGGGGGGCTTGACGGTTGGCCCCGGTGGCTTCATCGACATTGCGCAAAATGCCCGTAAAGTGGTGTTCTGCGGCACGCTGGCGGCCAAAGGCGTGAAGCTGCAAACGGGCGACGGCCAGATGCGCGTGCTGGTACAAGGCGGTGTCAAAAAGCTGGTCAAGCAGGTGGAGCAAATTACCTTCAGCGGTCCACAAGCACTGGTGCGCGGGCAAACCGTGCTGTTTTTGACCGAACGCGCCAGCTTTCGGCTGACACCTGAAGGCATTGAGTTGTTCGAGATCGCCCCGGGCATCGATCTGCAACGCGATGTGCTGGACCAGATGGACTTTGTGCCGCGCGTGGCTTCTGACTTGGCGCTTATGCGTGCGGACTATTTTCAGGCGCAGGCGTCGGCGCAGAACCAAGCCAGTCCAGCAGCAGCGCATTAACGGCCTCGGCGCATTCAAACTGCACCCAATGCCCCGCACCCTGAAACAGGTGGGTGCGGCCATTGAGGCGCCCCGCGCTCAAGGTCTGCGTCACCGCAGCGGGGTCGCCGGTGACATCGTGCTCCCCCCAAACCAGCAGCAGCGGGCCCGGGTAACGCGACAACACATCAACCAGCCCAGCGCCATGTGAATGGTCGCGGCTGCGAAAACGGGTGCACTGGCAGGCGTCGGTATGCACTTGCAGGGCCAGTGCATCCAGCGCCGCCGGGTCAAACAACATCAGCATCAACAGGTTGTGCCGCATCACCTCATTCAAAACGGCGGCGTTGCCGGACCGGGCCGCGACACGCCAATTGCGCAACTCGCCCCGGGGCCGACGCACACCGCCATGACCGACAGCCCCGAGCAGCGCTAAGCGGGCCACTTGGCCCCGACGGGCGGCCAGCTGAACGGCAACCAGGCTGCCGAACGAAAAAGCAACCAGGTGAATGGGGGTCTCAGGGCCAATGAGCTTATTTAGCGTGGCGATAGTGGCGTCGACCAGCGAGGTGACGCCGTCAGGCCCGGCC
>CAJAFJ010000738.1 GCA_903938955.1 uncultured beta proteobacterium
TCAGCCACAGACTACCGGGTCGTGAAAAATTCGGGAGGAAGTGTCGAATTTAAGTGACCACATCAAAAAGGCGGTTGAGCGACTGCACCAGCGGGCGCACTTCTTCGGGCGAGGCCTGTGCGTCAATCGGCGTCAGGTCGCGAATCGAGCGGTGTTCAACCGCGTTGCGGAGTTCCAGCAAGGGCCGCAGCGCCCGCCTGACCGCCCAATTGACGACAAATACCGCCACCAGCATCAGCACCACGTTGGGCAGCAAGACCTTGCGCAGCACCAGGCTGACCCACTGCTGGCGCGGGTCGGAGCCATCGGCCAAACGCACCACCAGTTCGCCACCCGCAGTGGACACCCGCTGGGAGACGATGCGGTAAGTGGCACCGCCCTCCTCCAGGCTGGAAAACTCGGGCTCGTGGGTGGTCGGCGGCAAGGCGCTCAGCCAGTCATCACCCACCAGTACCTGCCCCTCCAGATTGGCAATAGCGAAGGCCGATACACCGGCCCGGTTGCTTAAAAACTCGTCAATCACCGGGGCCATGAGCAACACCGGCGCCGCCTCAAAATTTTTGCCAGGCGCCACGACCGAGTCGGCCAGCAAGGGCACCAGCTGAAGCAACTGACGGTCTTGCTGCAGGGCGGCGGTATCGGCCGAGCGGTAATCAAACCAGGCGTTGACGAAGGCCAGCAAGCACAGGGGCACCAACAGCAAGAGCAGCAGGCGCCGCTGCAGCCCCGACGACACGGCGGCGAGTTGCATGGGGCTTAGACCAGCTCCAGCCGGTAGCCAAAGCCGCGGATCGAGCGCAGCGCAATGCCGTGCGGCTCCAGCTTGCAGCGCAGCCGCGAGATGTAAACCTCGATGGCGTTAGGGGTGATTTCCTTGTCCCAGCCGGTCAGCGCCTGCAGCAGCTTGTCTTTGTTGGCGGGTTTCGGGGCGTTGATGAGCAGGTATTCCATCACCGTCCATTCGCGCGGGCCCAGCTCCAGCGGCAGGCCCGCGGGCTGGATGCTGGCCTGGCGGGTAGCAACGTCCATTTCCAGCGGGCCAAAACTCAGCACAGCCGACGTGGCGGCCTGCGAGCGGCGCAACAGGGCGCGCAAGCGGGCCAGCAACTCGGGCAACTCAAAGGGTTTGATCATGTAGTCATCCGCGCCAATGTCGAGCCCCTGCACCCGGTCGGTCAGCGCATCGCGCGCCGTAAGGATCAGCACCGGCATGGTGTGCCCGGCCTTGCGCAGCCGCTGCGTCAGGGTCAGGCCATTCATGCCGGGCAGACCGATGTCGATGATGGCCACGTCAAACGATTCGGTCTGCGAGGCCTCCAGCGCCCGCTCGGCGCTGCCGACCCAGTCCACCGTGTAGCCGGCGTCGATCAGTCCCAGCTTCATCCCGCTGGCGACCATGACGTCGTCTTCAACCAACAATAGTCGCATGGGAGCGGCCTCGGGCTTGATCGGATTAGTGCGAGCGGATCATGGTCCCGAAGGCCTGGTCGGTCAATATCTCCAGCAACAGCACATGCGGCACCCGGCCATCAATGATGTGGACCGAGTTGACGCCGCTCTTGGCGGCATCCAGCGCACCGCTGATCTTGGGCAGCATGCCACCGCTGATGGTGCCA
>CAJAFJ010000739.1 GCA_903938955.1 uncultured beta proteobacterium
GCTACGGCGGCGACACCATTCAGCTGGCGCCGCCCTTCATCAGCACACCCGCGCAAATCGACAGCCTGATCAACGCGCTGGGCGAAACGATCAACCAGACCGCCTGAACCAGTTTTAAGCCAAATCGAGCTCTAGCGCATATAGAACGTGCGCAAGCAGCTATCTATTCAATAGCAAATACCGAAAGCCACCGCATGAATACCCCCACGCTGATCCAGCACCTGATCGATGGTCAAACCACCCCCGGCGGCACGCGCACCCAGCCGGTGTACAACCCGGCCACGGGCCAAGTCATTGCCACCCTGCAACTGGCCGACAAACTCACGGGCGAGCACGCCAGTGCCTCGGCCCACGCCGCCTACCCGGCTTGGCGCGCCACGCCACCGCTGAAGCGGGCACGCGTCATGAGCAAGCTCAAAGAGCTGCTGGAAGCCAACGCCGAGCAAATCTGCGCGCTGGTCACCGCCGAGCATGGCAAGGTCTTGTCTGATGCCATGGGCGAACTGCAGCGCGGCATTGAAAACGTCGAATACGCCAGTTACGCGCCCGAGTTGCTCAAGGGCGAGCACAGCAAAAACGTCGGCTCTGGCGTGGACTCGTGGAGCGAGTTTCAGGCGCTGGGCGTGACCGCGGGCATCACCCCGTTCAACTTCCCCGTCATGGTGCCGCTGTGGATGTGGCCGATGGCGATTGCCTGCGGTAACACTTTTGTGCTCAAACCGTCCGAGCGCGACCCCAGCAGCGCGATGCTGGTGGCGCAACTGGCGCTGCAAGCAGGCTTGCCACCGGGCGTACTCAACGTGGTGAATGGCGACAAAGAGGCGGTGGACACCCTGCTGACCGACAAGCGCGTGGCCGCCATAAGCTTCGTCGGCTCGACGCCGATTGCCGAGTACATCTACGCGACCGGCTGCGCCAACGGCAAGCGCGTGCAGGCGCTGGGCGGGGCCAAAAACCACGCCGTGGTGATGCCCGATGCCGACGTGCCCAATGCCGTCAGCGCACTGATGGGCGCCGCCTACGGCTCGTGTGGCGAGCGCTGCATGGCGATTCCACTGGTCGTCGCCGTGGGTGACGCCACCGCCGACGCCATGGTGGCAGGCCTCAAAGCCGAGATCGCCAAGATGAAAGTTGGCCCCGGCACCGATGCCGCCAATGACATGGGGCCGCTGGTCACTAAAGCCCATTTCGAGAAGGTCAAAGGTTATGTGGATGCAGGCGTGGCCGAGGGCGCCACACTGGTGGTCGATGGCCGCAACATCACCGTGCCGGGCCATGAAGGCGGCTACTTTTTAGGCCCCTGCCTGTTTGACCACGTCAAGCCCGGCATGACGATTTACCAGGAAGAAATCTTTGGCCCGGTGCTGGGCGTGATGCGCGTCAAAACGCTGGAAGAAGCGATGGACCTGATCGACGCCCACGAGTACGGCAACGGCACCTGCATCTTCACCCGCGATGGCGAAGCGGCGCGCTACTTCACCGACAACATTCTGGTCGGCATGGTGGGCGTCAACGTGCCGCTGCCGGTGCCCGTGGCTTACCACTCATTTGGCGGCTGGAAGCGCTCGCTGTTTGGCGACCTGGGCGCCTATGGGCCGGATGCCGTGCGTTTTTATACCAAGCGCAAAACCATCACGCAACGCTGGCCGTCGGCCGGGGTGCGCGAAGGGGCGACGTTCAGTTTTCCGAGTGCGCGGTAAACCGTCCGCTTTAATCAACTGAAACACCCGCTTGGCTCGTGAGAGTTGGGCGGGTGTGTTTTTTTGTGCCGACTCGCCTATGCCGCCATAGCCATGGCTGCTGTCAATACTTGGTGCGGTTTGTTACAGCCGTTCCCGCTGGCATCCGCTAGAAAAATTTGCATCTTGTTGCCTTTGCGCATGAGGATGATCTCCAGTACATCCCCAACGGATTGAACAGCGGGTTTGCCATTCTGGGTAACAAAGCCGAAGTCGTAAATAGCATCGTTTTTTGAGAACCGTTTTAAGACAGTCTCCAACTTGTCCAAGTAAACGATTTCCTGGATGGTGGTGGCGCTCGTCCAGCCTAACTGGCTATTCATTTCGGTGTAGGCAGTCGCAGCGGTGGTGTTTGCGATTTTCATGACAACTCTCACATCTTGATGCCCTATTTTTGCCGTTTGCCGATCTTCTAAAAACCGGAGTTGCACGGTAAAAGGCTGCTACTTGTGATCATTGGCGCTCGTCACTTCGAACAATCCGTTTTCTGCCATTTTGCCGACAGCCTTGAGTCAAAAACTCGAAGGCTCCTGCGAATGGTTCCCAACAAGCACGAAAAAGCTCACTTGAATTAATCTCAAATGAGATACATAATTCAATCTTGAACACAGGAGACCACCCCATGGCAGTACAAACTTCAATGCTCCACATCCGGGTGGACGATGACATCAAGGAACAAGCGACGCAGGCACTGACCGCCATGGGGCTGTCCATGTCGGACGCTGTGCGCCTGTTTTTGCGTCGGGTGGTGGTCGATCAGGCATTCCCGCTTGAACTTAAGGTGCCGAATGCTGAAACGCGCGCGGCGATGGAAGAGTCGCGCGCCATGATGGCCAGCCGTCGCACCCGTTTTTCCTCTGCTGACGAACTGTTTGCCGATCTTGAAAAAAACAGCAGCCAGTAAACGCACGACCCCGCCTCGGTCCGCGGACTACGCCAAAGCATTCCTGAAAGATTGGCAACGGTTGTCGCACGCCGGTCGTTACGACATGAAGCAACTCAAGACGGCCATGCTGCTGTTGATTGCCAACGACGCGCCGCTGAGCCCGGAATGGCAGGACCACGCCCTGAAAGGGGATTGGGCCGATCACCGCGAGTGCCACATCGGCGGCGACTTCCTGCTCATCTACCAGCTTGAGGCCAACTGGATTAACTTTGTACGGGCGGGCACCCATTCCGAACTGTTCAGCGCCTGAAAAGGCCAAATACAGTCTCTTCCCCCTTGACTCACTGAAACCGCCCGCCCTATTGCCGCATGCTGTCTGCATGCGGCAATAGGCAAAGCGCTTACGCCAGATCAAAGCGATCTGCATTCATCACTTTGGTCCAGGCCTTGACAAAGTCCTTGACGAATTTCTCTTTTGCATCGTCCTGTGCATAGACTTCCATGTAGGAGCGCAGGACCGAGTTGGAGCCCAGTACCAGATCGACCCGGGTCGCGGTCCACTTGACCGCGCCGCTCTTGCGGTCACAGATGTCGTACAGGTTGTTGCCGACAGGCTTCCAGCTGTAACGCATGTCGGTCAGGTTGACGAAGAAGTCGTTGCTCAGCACCCCTGCACGGTCGGTCAAAACACCGTGTTGGGTGCCCCCGTAATTGGTGCCCAGTACCCGCATGCCGCCCACCAGCGTAACCATTTCAACCGCGGTCAGGCCCATCAGCTGGGTGCGGTCGAGCAGGAGTTCTTCGGCGGAGACCGCATAGTCTTTTTTCAGCCAGTTTCGGTAGCCGTCATGCAGGGGCTCCAGCACGGCGAACGATTCCACATCCGTCATGTCCGCCAGCGCGTCGCCACGACCCGGCGCAAAGGGCACGGCGATGTCAAAACCGGCATCGCGGGCCGCCTTTTCCACCGCAGCGCTACCGCCGAGCACGATCAGGTCGGCCATGCTGACTGGTTTGCCCAACCCCGCCCGAATGCCTTCCAGCACGGTCAGCACTTTTTGCAGCCTGGCGGGCTCGTTGCCTTCCCAGTCTTTCTGCGGTGCCAGACGAATACGCGCGCCGTTGGCACCGCCACGGTAGTCCGAGCCACGGAACGTGCGGGCACTGTCCCACGCGGTGGAGACCAGCTCGGAGACGCTCAAGCCACTGGCCAGAATCTTCGCTTTCAGGTCGGCCATGTCGGCGTCGTTCAGGGTGCCATCACCGGCAGGGATGGGGTCTTGCCAGATGAGGTCCTCTTGCGGGACATCAGGGCCGAGATACCGGCTCTTGGGGCCCAGATCCCGGTGCGTGAGCTTGAACCACGCCCGCGCGAAGATCTCGGAGAAATAGGCCGGGTCGTTGTAGAAGCGCTCCGAGATTTTTCTGTAAACCGGGTCTTTGATCATCGCCATGTCGGCGTCGGTCATGATCGGGTTGTGCCGGATGGAAGGGTCTTGCGCATCGACGGGCTTGTCTTCTTCCTTGATGTCGACCGGCTCCCACTGCCACGCACCCGCCGGGCTCTTCTTCAGTGCCCACTCGTGGTTGAACAGCATCTGAAAATAGCCGTTGTCCCACTGGGTGGGATGGGTGGTCCAGGCGCCTTCGAGGCCACTGCTGACGGTATCGCGGCCACAGCCTTTGCCATTTTTGTTGTGCCAGCCCAGGCCTTGTTCCGTCACATCCGCCGCCTCTGGCGCCGCTTCGAGCAAGGCGGCATTGCCGTTGCCATGGCACTTGCCGACCGTGTGACCGCCGGCGGTCAGCGCCACGGTTTCTTCGTCGTTCATGGCCATGCGGGCAAAGGTGATGCGCACATCCTGCGCGGTTCTGAGCGGGTCGGGCTTGCCATCCACCCCTTCAGGGTTGACGTAGATCAGGCCCATCTGCACGGCAGCCAGCGGGTTTTCCAGCGTGTCGCGCGCCTCGCTGTCGTGCCGGTGGGAACTCGCGGCGAGCCACTCTTTTTCAGGGCCCCAGTAAATGTCTTTTTCGGGGTGCCAGATATCGGCACGGCCACCCGCGAAGCCGAAGGTTTTCAGGCCCATGGATTCATAGGCCATTGTCCCGGCGAGGATGATCAGGTCGGCCCACGAGAGCTTGTTGCCGTATTTCTTCTTGACCGGCCACAGCAAGCGGCGGGCTTTGTCAAGGTTGACGTTGTCCGGCCAACTGTTCAGCGGCGCAAAACGCTGGTTACCCGTACCCGCGCCACCCCGGCCGTCCGCAATGCGGTACGTGCCCGCAGCGTGCCAGGCCATGCGAATCATCAAGCCACCGTAATGGCCCCAGTCGGCCGGCCACCAGTCCTGACTGTCAGTCATCAAGGCGCGCAGGTCTTGCTTGACTGCGGCTAAATCCAGCGTTTTGAACTGCGCCGCATAATCAAAATCTTCCCCCATGGGGTTGGTCTTGGTGTCCTGCTGGTGGAGGATGTCCAGATTCAGTGACTTGGGCCACCAATCCAGATTGGAGGCCCCGGCGGTGGCGTTGGCACCGTGCATGACCGGGCATTTCCCAGCGGAACTTGGGGTGTGTTGGCTCATGTTCATTTCTCCTCTTGTTTGTTTATAAAAGCGTGCTCAAGGTCTGGCAGACCGCACCCGTCTCACTCTTCCAGCAGCGAACGCAGCATCCAGGCGGTTTGCTCATGCACCGTCAGGCGCTGCGTCAGCAAGTCCGCTGTCGGCTGGTCGCCCGCCTTGTCGGCCAGCGGAAACAGGTTGCGCGCCGTGCGGGCCACCGCCTCATGCCCTTCCACCAGAATGCGCACCATCTCCAGCGCCTTGGGCGGCTTGGCGGGCGCATCGGGCACCGTCGCCAGCTTGCCAAACTGGGCATACGAACCCGGCGCCGGGTGGCCCAGGGCGCGGATGCGCTCAGCCACCGGGTCCACCGCGTTCCACAACTCGGTGTACTGCAACATGAACATGTTGTGCAAGGTGTTGAACATCGGGCCGGTCACGTTCCAGTGAAAGTTGTGCGTGGTCAGGTACAGCGTGTAGGTGTCGGCCAACAAATGGCTCAGGCCCTTGGCGATGGCGGCGCGATCCTTCTCGTTGATACCGATGTTGATGGCGGGGGCGCTGGTTTTGGCATTGTTTTTGGTCATGGTGTTTCCTCTTTAAAAAATAAGGGGTGGCAGGTTGTTACAAGCCGAGTGCTTTGCGCACGCCGACGCCGTAGGCCGGGTCGGCCTGGCTGCAGTGGTCGATATGGCGTTGCTGGATCGGCACCGGTGCGCCGCCCAGTGAGCGGGCGGTGTTGGCAAACAACACCTGCTGCTGGTCCGGGCTCATCAGGCGGAACAAGGCGCCGGGCTGCGAGAAGTAGTCGGTGTCTTCACGGTGATTCCAGTGGTCGGCCGTGCCTTCCAGCGCCAGCGGCGGTTCACGAAAATCGGGTTGCTCGGCCCACTGCCCTTCGCTGTTGGGCTCATAGCCCAGCGTGCCACCGTAGTTGCCGTCGGTCCGCATCGCGCCGTCGCGGTGGTAACTGTGCACCGGGCAATGCGGCTGGTTGACCGGAATCTGGTGGTGGTTCACGCCCAAGCGGTAGCGCTGCGCATCGCCATAGGAAAACAGGCGGGCCTGCAGCATTTTGTCCGGCGAGAAGCTGATGCCGGGCACCACATGCGCCGGGTTGAAGGCGACCTGCTCCACTTCTGCAAAGTAGTTGTCCGGGTTGCGGTTCAGCTCCAGCTCGCCCACCTCGATCAGCGGGTAATCCTGGTGCGGCCACACCTTGGTCAGGTCAAACGGGTGGTAGGGCGCGGTGGCGGCGTCTTTTTCGGGCATGACTTGAACGAACAGCGTCCACTTCGGGTAGTTGCCTTTGTCGATGCTGTCA
>CAJAFJ010000740.1 GCA_903938955.1 uncultured beta proteobacterium
GGGCCGCTGCCGTCCATCACAAAGTGGGCGTGGCGGGTGGCGGCACAGTTGGGGATCATGGCCACGGGTTTGCTGGCGGCGTGGGTGGGGTACATCTTGATTTTGATGTCGAGCACGGTGGTGAGGCCGCCCAGGCCTTGGGCGCCAATGCCCAGGGCGTTGACTTTCTCGAACAACTCCAGACGCAGTGCTTCGGTCTTGGTCAGTTCAGCGCCGCTGGCGGATTTGGCCTGCAACTCGTACATGTCCAGGTCGTCCATCAGGCTTTCCTTGGCCATCAGCACGGCTTTTTCAGCGGTGCCGCCAATGCCGATGCCCAACATGCCGGGTGGGCACCAGCCCGCGCCCATCGTCGGCACGGTTTTCAGCACCCAATCCACCACGCTGTCGCCGGGGTTGAGCATGACCATTTTGCTTTTGTTTTCGCTGCCGCCGCCTTTGGCTGCCACGGTGACTTCCAGTGTGTTGCCGGGTACGATTTTAGAGAAGATCACGGCCGGCGTGTTGTCTTTGGTGTTCTTGCGGTCAAACTGCGGATCGGCCACGACCGAGGCGCGCAGGGTGTTGTCGGGGTGGTTGTAGGCGCGGCGCACGCCTTCGTTGATGGCGTCGTCCAGGCTGCCGGTGAAACCTTCCCAGCGCACGTCCATGCCGACCTTCAAAAACACGTTCACGATGCCGGTGTCCTGGCAAATCGGGCGGTGGCCGGTGGCACTCATTTTGCTGTTGGTCAAAATTTGCGCAATGGCGTCTTTGGCGGCGGCGCTTTGCTCGCGCTCATAGGCGCGGGCCAGGTGGGCAATGTAGTCGGCGGGGTGGTAATACGAGATGTATTGCAGGGCGGCGGCAACGGATTCGATCAGGTCAGCTTGGCGAATAGTGGTCATGGTGAAGTTATGCCTTGGGGGTTCGGGGGATGGACTGAAAGGGGACAATGCCCTGAAGTTTAACCAACCCACCTAACGCTGGCTGACGGCGCAAAACACGCGCCATGATTCAATTTTTAAGCCGCAACGTGACGCATTTCATTCGCGCCCCGTCGGTGGGTGGTGTTTGGCTGTGCCTGTGGCCGCGTTAACTGTCGTTGCGGAACTGGTTGTGGCAGGACTTGCAACTTTTTTGCACCTCATTTACCGCCGGGCGGATGACCGCCAGGTCGCCCCCTTGCGCCGCCTTGACGAGTTGCCCCACGCGGCTCAGGTAGTCCTCTTGGGCGGCTTTGAATTCGGCTGATTTCTGCCACACATCGCCTTTGGCATGGGTCGGCGGGTAGTTGCTGTCCGGCGTGAAGTAGACCCAGGGTTGGGTCGATAGTTTTTCCAGCGCCAGGGCGCTGGTTAGAAATTCGCGTTTGTTGTAGTCCTGCCGCTCGCGCGCCACCAGGCCCATGGGTTCCAGCGTGCGTGTGAACTGCTTGAAGATGGCGTTGCGCTTGGTGACGAGCTGGTCAGGATGCGTGTCTTTGGGGGTGTCGTTACAGGCTGACAAGCCCAGGCTGGCGACCATGATCAGTAAAACGAGCGGGTTGAGGCGGGGCATGGGTTCAATGCGATTCGTTTTGCGTGCGCGACATCAGGCGGTCGGTATAGGCAATGGCCATCGCAGACAGCAAAAAGGTGATGTGAATCGCGGTCTGGGCGATCAGCACTTTTTCATCGTAATTGGCGGCGTTAA
>CAJAFJ010000741.1 GCA_903938955.1 uncultured beta proteobacterium
GGCGACCAAGGCACCCAAGGTGTCGTTGTCACCAAACTTGATTTCATCGTTGACCACGGTGTCGTTTTCATTGATCACGGGCACCACGCCCAGCTTGATCAGGGTCAACAGGGTGGAGCGCGCATTGAGGTAACGCTCCCGATCCGCCAAATCAGCGTGGGTTAACAGCACCTGGGCACTGCCCAAGCCATTTTCACGCAGCTTGGTTTCGTACATCTGGGCTAGGCCCATCTGACCGACGGCCGCCGCCGCCTGCAGCTCATGAATGGCCTGGGGTCGTGTCGTCCAACCCAGGCGCTTCATGCCTTCGGCAATGGCACCGCTTGAGACCATGATGACCTCACGCCCGCCGCGCACCAGAATCGACATTTGCCGACACCATTCACCAATGGCCGACTCGTCGAGCCCGCGACCTTCGTTGGTCACCAGACTGGAGCCGACCTTGACGACGATGCGCCGGGCATCACGTAACACCACAGAAATATTATTGAGGGTCATTTGGCCCGATGCCTTGTCAATCAAGCGCTAGGCGCTACTAAAAATAGAGCAACTAAAAGTTATTCGGGACCCACCGCAAAGCGCGGGTCGATCACTTCGGGCGTCAACTCGGCTTTCTGCTGAGCCTTCACGTGCTGGTAGACGATCTTGATCAGGGACTCACAGCCTTCACGCGTAAGCGCCGAAATCTCGAACACGGGGCCTTTGAATTTAAGGCGCTTGACAAAATCCTTGACCAGCGCCGCACGCTCTTCAACCGGGACCATGTCCAACTTGTTGAGCACCAACCAGCGCGGCTTGTTGTACAACTCGGGATCGTATTTTTTGAGCTCATTCACAATCGCTTTGGCTTGTGCGACGGTATCGATTGAATCGTCAAACGGCGCCATGTCGACCACATGCAACAGCAAACGCGTGCGCTGCAAATGGCGCAGGAACAAATGACCCAGGCCCGCCCCTTCCGACGCACCTTCGATCAAACCCGGCAAGTCAGCGACCACAAAGCTTTGTTCTGGCCCGACCCGCACCACACCCAGATTGGGGTGCAAGGTGGTGAATGGATAGTCCGCAATCCGCGGGCGCGCATTGGAGATAGCCGTGATCAGCGTTGATTTACCCGCATTGGGCATACCGAGCAAGCCGACATCGGCCAAGACCTTGAGTTCAAGCTTGAGCTCAAACTTCTCACCGGGCCAGCCCGGTGTTTTTTGACGGGGCGCGCGGTTGATAGCGCTCTTGAAGCGCATATTCCCGAAGCCGCCATCGCCACCTTTGGCAATGGTAATGACCTCGCCCGGGGTGATCAACTCAAATAGCACTTCGCCAGTTTCGGCATTGGTAATGATGGTGCCCACGGGCATTTTCAACGTGATGTCATCACCGGCAGCACCAAACATGTCAGAGCCCATACCGTGCTCGCCCCGCTTGGCATCATGCCGCCGGGAAAACCGGAAGTCCACCAAGGTGTTCAGGTTGGGGTCAGCCACCGCAAAAACGTGGCCGCCACGGCCGCCGTCGCCGCCATTGGGGCCGCCGAACTCTTTGTATTTTTCATGTCGAAACGAGACGCAGCCTGCGCCACCGTCGCCTGCAGAGACGTCAATATAGGCTTCGTCAACGAATTTCATGATTTCTGGCTTTATAAACGAAAAACCCCGCGCATCGCGCAGGGTCTAAATGGAGGATTACCCAGCCAATTAAGCCGAGATAACGCTCACCGTGTGTTTGTTCAATGCACCTTTGATGGCGAACGACACATTGCCGTCAACCAGTGCGAACAAAGTGTGGTCCTTACCAATGCCAACATTGGTTCCGGGGTGAAACTTGGTGCCGCGTTGACGAACAATGATCGCGCCTGCGCCGATCAGTTCACCACCGAATTTTTTAACACCGAGCATTTTGGGCTTCGAATCGCGCCCATTTCGCGTAGAGCCGCCGCCTTTTTTCTGTGCCATGAC
>CAJAFJ010000742.1 GCA_903938955.1 uncultured beta proteobacterium
ACTAAGTTGTTCAAGAAATTTCCGTTTCATTTTGAATTGTCTCCAGCGGAGAAACCAAATACGGTGCAGTACATCCTGCCGCCGCAATCATCTTGAACTGGCCGGTTGTGAGCGATTTAACCGCCATCGACTGGGCCGCACCCTGGCTGGCGCCTTTTGCCCCTGTCGGTCAGCGCGTTGCCGACCAGATCGCCGGCGGTGCCACCGGTGCGCAGGCACTCAATGCGGCGCTGCTGCCGCACGCCACCCCGGTGTGCTTTGTGCCGCAAAGCGACCTGCCCGCCGGTGAGGCTTATGAGAGCCATATTTTCAAGACCAACGGCTGCCCGACCCGCGAGGGCTTGCACGACTTTTTCAATGGCCTGGCGTGGCTCAACTTCCCCTTGACCAAGCGGCGGCTGAACCAGTTGCATGTGGCCCAAATTGCGCAAACCGGCATCCAGCCAGTGCGCGGTCCGGCCCGCGACGGCCTGACCGTGTTTGACGAAAACTCCGCCTTTCTGCAAGCGCCCGATGCGCTGTGGGACGCGCTGGCCGCCAAAGACTGGCAGCGCTTGTTTATTGACTTGCGCCCGCTGTGGCGCGAGGCCCATTTGATGCTGTTTGGCCACGCGCTGCTGGAGAAGCTGGTCTACCCCAGAAAAGCCATCACTGCCCACGTCTACCGGGCGCAGGCCGCGAGCCACGCCTTGGCCGATCTGGACGCCTGGATGGCGGCCGATGTGAGTGCCGATAAACTGGCCAGCAAGCCGTTTGCCCATTTGCCGGTGCTGGGCGTGCCGGGCTGGTGGCCCGCCAATGAAGACCCCGCGTTTTACGCCGACGCCAGCGTCTTTCGCCTGCCAAAATGTCCGTAAACTTAGTGTGCAATTGAAGCCCGCGTCCCTTGTATTCAGACCCTGCGCCCCTAACATCCGTGGCGTGGTTTCAATGACTTGAACCGTATTTGAAGGAAGAAAATGAAGCGAATTATTCTGTTTGTGTTGACCAATGTGATGGTGGTTGCCGTGCTGGGTCTGGTGGCCAGCCTGTTGGATGTGAACCGTTATCTGACGGGTAGCGGCCTGAATCTGGGCGCGTTGCTGGGCTACGCCTTGGTGATGGGCTTTGGTGGCGCCATCATCTCGCTGCTGATCAGCAAACCGATGGCCAAGTGGACCTCGGGCGTGCGCATCATCAACCAGCCGCAAAACGCCGATGAAGCCTGGATTGTGGAAACCGTGCGCAAGCTGGCTGAAAAAGCCAACATCGGCATGCCTGAAGTCGGCATCTTTGAAGGCGACCCGAATGCCTTTGCCACCGGTGCGTTCAAGAACTCGGCCCTGGTCGCGGTCAGCACCGGCTTGCTGCAAGGCATGACGCACGAAGAAATCGAGGCCGTCATTGCCCACGAAGTGGCCCACGTCGCCAATGGCGACATGGTCACCATGACGCTGATCCAAGGCGTGATGAACACCTTTGTGGTGTTTTTGAGCCGGGTCATCGGTTACGCAGTGGACAGCTTTTTGCGCAAAGGCGACGATCGCGATACCGGCCCCGGCATCGGTTACATGATCACCACGGTGGTGCTGGATATCGTGCTCGGTTTTGCCGCCGCCATCGTGGTGGCCTGGTTCTCCCGTCACCGCGAATTCCGCGCCGATGCGGGGGCTGCGCAGCTGATGGGACGGCGCCAGCCCATGATCAATGCCCTGGCCCGTCTGGGCGGTGTGCACACGGCCGAGTTGCCCAAGAGCGTGGCCGCCTTCGGCATTGCCGGTGGCATTGGTCAGTTGTTCTCCACGCACCCGCCGATTGAAGAGCGCATTGCCGCGCTGCAAAACGCACAAGGTTAGGCGATGGAGTTCTCCACCTGGCTTGCCTTATTCGCCGCCTCCTGGGCCATTAGTATCTCGCCCGGGGCGGGTGCGATCGCGGCCATGAGTGCGGGGCTGAACCACGGTTTTCGGCGCGGTTACTTCACCACCTTCGGCCTGATTCTGGGTATCTGGCTGCAGGTGATTGTTATCAGCCTGGGGCTGGGGGCGCTGGTGGCGACCTCCAGTACCGCCTTCCTGGTCGTGAAATGGCTGGGTGTGGCGTATCTGGTGTGGCTGGGTATTCAGCAGTGGCGCGCACCAGCTACGCCGGTGGTGACCAAGGTCGATGACGGCACGCAGGTCACGCGCCGCTCCATGGTGTTGCGGGCGATCGTGATCAACGCGGTCAACCCCAAGGGCACGGTGTTTTTGCTGGCGGTGGTGCCGCAGTTCATGAACCTGGCGCAGCCGCTGTTGCCCCAGTACCTGATCATCGCCGCCACGCTGGGTTTCACCGATCTGGTGGTGATGGCCGGCTACACCGCGCTGGCGTCCCGGGTGCTGGGGGCCTTGAAGTCGCCGGCGCATATCCGCACCATGAACCGCACCTTTGGCGGTTTGTTTGTGCTGGCCGGCTCGCTGCTGGCAATGTTCAAGCGGGCGGGGTGAGGGCGCCGCCACGTCGCGGTGACGGTGGCCTGTTTATCCTTGAGATCATTAGGGCCGCATGACGGACCTCCCAAGTCGATTCGTAACGTCAGGTTTTTCAGAGCGAAAGTGAAAAACCAGCAAGCTGAATGCTTACTTTGCGTCCGTTTTGGATTGAGATTTTGTGGACGGCTATTCAGTAATCACCGTCATTCCCAAGAGCGCGCGCGGGACTCAGAACGGCGTGGCACGCAGCGCTGTTCGTGTCCCCCGCCCTTTGGGCTCCTCCTTGACCTCACTGCGCTGCGTGCCACACCGTCCTGAGTC
>CAJAFJ010000743.1 GCA_903938955.1 uncultured beta proteobacterium
GCCGAGGTCAGTGTGCGCCCGCAAAGCCCGCCGCCCTACGCCCATCTGTAAGCCGGACTCAGCATGTTGCGATTCATCGTTTTGGCCTTGGTGCTGCTCAATGGCGTTTATTTCGCGTGGTCGCAGGGCTTGTTGCAGGCGCTGGGTTTTGCCCCCACGCAGCAAACCGAGCCGCAGCGCCTGACCCAGCAGATCAAGCCAGACGCCCTGCGCCTGCTGCCGCCCCCGTCGGCGCCTGCGCCCGAGGTCGCGCAAAAAGCAGCGGCCAAACCGGCCGAGTGCCTGCAGGCCGGGCTGTTTGACACCGAGCAAAGCACCACGCTGCGCACCGCGCTGGCGGCGGCATTACCTACCGGCGCATGGCAGCTGGAGTCCGCCGTGGCGCCTGCGCGCTGGATTGTCTATATGGGCAAATTCACCAGCCCGGCCGACGTGGCCAAAAAGCGGGCGCAACTGGCCGCCATGGGCCTGAAGTTTGAGCCTTTGCAAAACCCCAGCTTGAATCCAGGCCTGTCCTTGGGTGGATTCGAGACGCAGGAAGCCGCCACCACGGCCCTGGACGCATTCAGCCAACGCGGCGTGCGCACCGCGCGCGTGCTGCAGGAGCGTGCCGAATTGCGTGGCTTCATTCTGGTGCTGCCAGTAGTCGATGAGGCCTTGAAAGCGCGACTGGAAGCGCTGACGCCAGCGCTGGCAGGCAAGCCGCTGAGCCCTTGCCGCTAAGCGTCAGACCGTATCGGCCACAAACCGCACATTAAAGCGCGCACCCGGCGGCACCCGGCCCAGATGGGTGGATTCCATGCTGACGGTGGCGTTGTGCTGATGGGCGATCTCCATCACGATCGGCAAGCCCAGGCCCGTGCCATCGGCCTCGGTGCCTAGCGCACGGTAAAACGGTTGAAAAATCAACTCCCGCTCTGCTTCCGGCACGCCCGGTCCGGAATCTTCCACCTGCAGTACCAGCGTTTTGCCGTACGGGTCGGTCAGCACCCGGGCGGTGATGATGCCGGGCTGCGTCATGCTGGACGGGGTGTAGTTGATGGCGTTGTCGACCAGGTTGCGAATCAGCTCTTTGAGCAGCGTGGGGTTGCCCGCCAGTTGCCCGCCCTCGCTGCCGGGCTGCGTGCCTTCATAGCCGAGGTCGATGTATTTTTCAATCGCCCGGGGCACGCAATCGCGCACCACCGACATCGTTAATTCCGCCAGATCGCAGGTGACGCGCGGCATGGCCGAGCCGCTGCTTTCTGCCCGGGCCAGTGCCAGCAACTGGTTGACGGTGTGGGTGGCCCGGATGCTGGCGCGGCCAATCTGGCGCAGCGAGTGCTTCAGCTCCTCGGCGTTGGCGCCTTCGCGTTGCGCCAGGTCGGCCTGCATGCGCAGCCCGGCCAGCGGGGTCTTGAGTTGGTGGGCGGCATCGGCCAGAAAGCGCTTTTGGGTGGAAATGGAGTCTTTGAGCCGCATCAGCAGATCGTTGACCGAGTGCACCAGCGGGGCCACTTCCATCGGCACCGCCTGCGCATCAATCGGGCTCAAGTCATCGGGCTTACGTGCGCGTATCCGCTCTTCAAGCTGGTTCAGGGGTTTGATGGCCTGCACCAGCGCCAGCCACACCAGCAACACCGCCAGCGGCAGAATGACAAACTGCGGCAGCATCACGCCTTTGACAATCTCGGTGGCCAGCACCGAGCGTTTTTCCATCGTTTCCGCCACTTGCACCAGCGCCGCTTTGTTGCCTGGCAACGGCAGCTTGACCCAGGTGTAGGCGACCTTGACTTCGACACCGCGCACCTCGGAGTCGCGGATGTAAACCTCACCTAAAACGGTTTTGTCGGTCTGGTCTGGCACCATCAGTTCACGCTCGCCACTGAGGTACTCGCCGCGGGCGCCCAGCACCTGGTAGTAGACCGTGTCGGAGTCATCAGCGCGCAAGATTTCGCGGGCGGGCTGGGGCAGGTTGAATTGCACCCGGTTGTTGCTCACGGTGACCAGCTGCGCCAGCGCCCCGACGTTGTACTCCAGCGCCCGGTCGAACGGTTTGCCGGCAATGTTCTGCGCCACCAGCCAGGTCAACACCAGGCTGACTGGCCACAGCAACAGCAGCGGCGTGAGCATCCAGTCCAGGATTTCGCCGAACAGGGAGCGCTGTTCGCGGTGGAAGATATTCATGGCGTCACCAGCGCGCGATGACTGTCACCAGGCCCGGCAGCGCAGCACGCGAAGCGGCAAGCGTGGGGGGTCATGTCAGCCCGGGATTTTTTCCAGACAATAGCCCAGGCCGCGTACCGTGGCGATGCGGATCGGACCTTTTTCAATTTTTTTGCGCAGGCGGTGGATGTAGACCTCAATCGCGTTGTTGCTCACCTCTTCACCCCACTCGCACAGGCGCTCCACCAGCTGGTCTTTGCTGACCAGGCGGCCCGAGCGTTGCAGCAAAACTTCGAGCAAACCGAGCTCGCGTGCCGACAGCTCCACCATCACGCCGTCAATCGTGGCAACGCGACCCGATTGGTCGTAAATCAGCGGTCCGTGCTTGATAGTGCTGCTGGCCGACCCCATGCCGCGGCGGCTTAACGCGCGCACCCGCGCTTCCAGTTCCGACAGGCTGAAGGGCTTGGCCATGTAGTCATCGGCGCCATAGTCCAGGCCCTTGACGCGTTCTTCCACACTGTCGGCGGCGGTCAGGATCAGCACCGGCAGCGATGAGCCGCGGGCGCGGAGCTTTTTCAACACTTCCAGTCCATGCATTTTGGGCAGGCCCAGGTCCAGAATCAACAAATCAAATTCGGTGTTGGTCATGAGGGCCGCATCGGCCTCGGTGCCGCTGGCCACATGGTCCACCGCGGCGCCAGAACTGCGCAGGGTACGCAACAAACCGTCCGCCAAAACCTGGTCATCTTCTGCAATCAGAATTCTCATTGTTATCTCCGTTAGGTGTGTGCCGGGTGCTGGGGCGTGTTGTTACTTATTCTAGACTTACACGTCTAATGGTTTTCCAGCATCTCGGGAGCGAATGCGGGGCTTTTTTAACCCGCGTAGGCCTCCAGCCCGATGGCAATGACGGTGGCCACTTCGTCCCCCACGGCGGCACGCAACTCGGCTTCCGCTTGCGCCACCGCCTGCTGGAATGCATCCAGCCAGGCCCGCCCCACTGGCGTGAACACAATGCGGCGGGCACGGGCATCACGCGGGTCGTTCAGTCGGGTCACCAGACCCCAGGCCTCGCATTGCTCGACCAGCTTGCCCATCGCCTGTTTGCTCATGTTGGCGCGCTGCGCCAGGTCGGTCAGGCGCGAGCCCTCCAGTGCCAGATGACGGGTGATATGGACATGCGAGGCACTCAAGCAAGCCCGGGCCGCCAGGTTGGACAGCGCCAGCGGCACATTCACGTTGCGCGCCATCAGGAACAGCGCCCGGTCGTCAAAGCGCTGCAGGGCCAGTTGCATCCAGTGCCCCAGGTGGGTTTGGCGCCAGTTGTCGTCTTTGAACGCTGGTGCCGGGTTCGCCGCCTGCGTTTGAGCCAGTGGCGTATTCAACGATGTGACCATGGGTTAAATGGTAAACCAAACTGACTAAATAATCTGTTTACAGATTCAGACAAGCCGATATAAACTACTGTTCAAGCATCCAGCCTGTTATTAAAAACAGAGGTTGCGCCCGGCCTCAGGCCTGACTTCATTTGTTGCCCTTCAAGGAGAATTTCATGGACGCACCCGTCAAAGCCCCCACCCCCGTCAACGCTGAAAAAGCCAAAGCCCTGCAAGTGGCGCTGGCCCAGATTGAAAAACAATTTGGCAAAGGCACCATCATGCGGCTGGGCGAGGGCGAGGTGATTGAAGACATCCAGGTGGTGTCCACCGGCTCGCTGGGGCTGGATGTGGCCTTGGGCGTTGGCGGCCTGCCGCGCGGCCGGGTGGTTGAAATCTACGGCCCGGAATCATCGGGCAAAACGACGCTGACCTTGCAAGTCATTGCCGAAATGCAAAAAATTGGCGGCCAGTGCGCTTTTGTCGACGCCGAGCACGCGCTGGACATTCAGTACGCGCAAAAACTGGGCGTCAATTTGCAGGACTTGCTGATCAGCCAGCCCGACACCGGCGAGCAGGCGCTTGAAATTGTGGACAGCCTGGTGCGCTCCGGCGCGGTGGACCTGATCGTGGTCGACTCGGTGGCGGCGCTGACGCCCAAAGCCGAGTTGGAAGGCGAAATGGGCGATTCATTGCCCGGTCTGCAAGCCCGCCTGATGAGCCAGGCGCTGCGCAAGCTCACCGCGCATATCAAAAAGACCAACTGCACGGTTATTTTCATCAACCAGATTCGCATGAAGATTGGCGTCATGTTCGGCTCGCCCGAGACCACCACCGGCGGCAACGCGCTGAAGTTTTACGCCTCGGTGCGGCTGGACATCCGCCGCATCGGCACCATTAAAATGGGTGATGAAGCGATCGGCAATGAAACCCGGGTCAAGGTCGTCAAGAACAAGGTGGCGTCACCGTTCAAACAGGCCGAGTTCGACA
>CAJAFJ010000744.1 GCA_903938955.1 uncultured beta proteobacterium
GAGGACATCAACGTGCGCGACTGGGCCGATGTGATCTGGGCCATCACCACCCGCATGGACCCCAGCCGCGACACGCTGCTGGTGGACAGCACCCCGATCGACTACCTCGACTTCGCCTCGCCCGTCAGCGGCCTGGGCAGCAAGATGGGTCTGGACGCCACCAACAAATGGCCCGGTGAAACCAGCCGCGAATGGGGCCGCACGATGACGATGACACCGGAGGTAACCGCCAAGGTCGATCAGATGTGGCAGACGCTGGGTTTATAAGCCGAAACGGGCCATGGCTAATCAAGCGCTGACCCTGCACATGGTCGCCATTTTGAAATGACCGATCTGACGTGCGGTTCCTAGCCTTAGACGCGCCATGCAGGACGGCTGGACTACTTTCGCATAGCGAATTGTGGTCGTGTCAAGCCCGCTGAAGCCCGTCAAGCCGGGCGCGAAAAGCGGCGGGCACCGGCGCGGTTTTGCGCGTGGCGTAGTCAAAATACACGATACCAGTTTTGCCGCGTGCCACCTCGCGCTGGCTCGATTGTTCGTGCATGCACCACAGCAGATCGCAGCCCTTGCTGCCAAAGTCGGCCGCCGTCATGCGCACCACCATCACCTCGCCGTGAAACGCCTCCGAGCGGTATTGCAGCGCGGCATCCGACACCACAATGCCGACGCCGTCCACATCCAGTTCGGTATAGCCCAGCGACTTGAAAAACCGCACCCGCGCCTCGGACACCACGGTGAGCAGGAGTGCGTTGTCCAGATGGCCGCCGTAGTTTATGTGGCTGCCATACAGCGCGATGTCGGTGGAGAAGGCGAAGTGTTCGGGGAGTTCGATGTGGATGCGGGCCATGGTGTGGGGTGTCGGTGACGATGCCCGCAGGAGCGCGGGGAATCTGTAGCGGCAAATTTTAGGGTCTGGCTAGCGATCAGCCCACCACCGACCAACCGGCGTGCAGGTTGACCTTGTTGTTCTCATAATCCCACACCGTGCCGCAGCGGTCGCAGCAGTAACGGGTAACGGTGACCTGGCCGTGGGGGCGGTGTTCTTTGCGGTTGACGCCTTGCACCAACTCGGCGTGGCCGGGGGCGCGGCGCCAGTTTTGCTGAACGCCAGCGCATGAATCGCACAGCTCTTTCTTGGGTAATTCGGTCGGTTGGTTCAAGTCTTGGGTCATGTGGCTGCTCTTCATTAATACGGGAAATGGGTTGCCACAGGAGTCGTATTGCCCTGGGCGCTGGGGGTCGATTGTCGCCGCTCGGTCGCCGAAGGCCAAATACCGGCGAGGCCACCCTCCCCAGCGGGTGCCCGTTCAGGTGTTTTTCGCAAAGTCAACGGGCTCATCAGCGCTTACGATCCGTGTGTGCAGCATAAATTGACGACCTTGGTTTTGAACAAGCAGGAGAGACAACGATGTGTGTAGTTTGCGGATGCGCAGAAACAGGGGCCCACACCGGTGCCCACCCGAACCAGTCCCTGGTGGTGAAGGATGCCCAAGGTGACCTGCACTTTGGTGCCGGCGCGGCCCGGGTGTCGGTGCCGGGTATGAGTCAGGCCCGGGCGATCAAGTTAGAGACTGACATATTGGGTGAAAACAACCGGATCGCGCAGCAAAACCGCCACCACTTTGAAGCCCATGGTGTGACGGCCCTGAACCTGGTGTCCAGCCCCGGCTCGGGCAAAACCACGCTGCTGTGCGCCACCATTGAAGCCCTGAAAGCCCGTCAGCCCACGCTGCATGTGGCGGTGATTGAAGGCGACCAGCAAACCAGTTTTGATGCCGACCGTATTCGCGCCACGGGGGCGCCTGCGGTGCAGATCAACACCGGCAAGGGCTGCCATCTGGACGCGCCCATGGTGGCGCAGGCGTTTGCCCAGCTGCACCAGCACCACGGCGCCGCTGAACACAGCCACCATGATCACGGGCACGGGCACGGTCATGACCATGGCCACAGTCATGACGACGCGCACAGCCTGCTGTTCATCGAGAACGTCGGCAACCTGGTCTGCCCGGCCATGTGGGACCTGGGGGAGGCGGCCAAAGTCGCCATCCTGTCCGTGACCGAAGGTGAAGACAAGCCGCTCAAATACCCCGACATGTTTGCCGCCTCGCAACTGATGGTGCTGAACAAAATCGACTTGCTGCCGCATGTGCGTTTTGATGTGCAGCGCTGCATAGAGTTGGCGCGCCGCGTCAACCCCGGCATTGAAATCATCCAGCTGTCGGCCACCACGGGCGAAGGCATGGCGGCCTGGCTGGACTGGCTGGGTGCGGCCATGCAACACCAGCCCCACACGCCTACCCATGCCCACGCCCACACGCACACGGCCTGATGTCGTCCGATTTACCGACTGTTCTGGCTTGCGGTGCGTGGCTTAAAAATGCCGCGTGCCTGCTGTCGCCCGGCGCCACGCAATGGTCCGCCGTGCATGGCGACTTGAGCGACCCGCAGGCGTGCCGGGCGCTCGACAGCGCGGCCCGCGCCCTGTTGCAAGCGGCGCCGCAGCCGGTCGCGGCCATCGCCCATGACCTGCACCCCGACTTTTACAGCACGCGCCTGGCGATCGCGCTGGCGCACGAGCGGGGCATTCCCGCCATCGGCGTACAGCACCACCATGCCCATATTGCCGCTGTCATGGCCGAGCACGGCGTGCAAGAGCCCGTCATCGGCCTGGCGCTGGATGGTGTGGGGCTGGGCACCGACGGCCAGGCCTGGGGCGGTGAACTGCTGTGGGTGGCCCCGCAACGTTGGCAGCGCCTGGGGCACCTGTACCCCCTGGCTTTGCCGGGCGGCGACGTGGCCGCGCGCGAACCCTGGCGCATGGCGGCGGCGGCGCTGCATGCGCTGGGGCGCACGGCGGAGATCGGTCCCCGCTTCACCCCCATGGTCGGCAAGACCGCCGCCGACATGGTGCAGCGCATGCTGACGCGTGGCATCAACTGCCCGAGCACCAGCAGCACCGGGCGCTGGTTTGATGCGGCGGCGGGTGTTTTGGGCCTCCGTGTTCGCCAAAGCCACGAAGCCGAAGCCGCGATGGCGCTGGAACAGCGCGCACAAGCCTGGTTGCTGCAACACGGCACCCCCGTCATCAAGCACGGGCTGGACCTGAGCGACCCCAGCCAACTCGACCTGCGCCCCCTGCTGACCCAACTGTTTGAAGTCCCTTTGCGCGACGGTGGCGTGCCCGCCGCAGCCGCCTGGTTTCATCTGGCGCTGGCCGATGCGCTGGCCGAGTGGGCGGCGCTGGCGGCGCAACGCAGGCAGGTTCAAACCGTGTGTCTGGGCGGCGGCTGTTTTGCCAACCAACTGCTGACCAGCCGGGTCACCGCCGGGCTGCAAGCGCGCAGGCTGCGGGTGCTATTGCCGCAGCAGCATGCCTGTGGCGACGCGGGGTTGGCGCTGGGTCAGGCCTGGGTAGTGGCGCACCATCTATCGACATGCCATGCAAGAGCAACGCCCGCGGGTTCAACGTGGGCTGGCGCCTCCATTTATCCTGTTTCTTCGTCTGACCATGAAAGTCTGCCATGTGCCTAGCCATTCCCGCCCAGCTCGTTGAGTTGCTGCCCAACGACCAAGCGATTGTTGACCTGGGCGGCATCCGCAAACAAATTTCCATCGCCCTGGTGCCGGGTGTCGTGGTCGGCGACTACGTCATCGTGCACGTCGGCCACGCCATTGGCTGCATCGACCCCGAAGAAGCCGCACACACGCTGGCGCTGTTTGGCGAAATGGCCGCGTTTGACGCCCAACAAGCCCGGCGGCTGCCATGAAATACATCGACGAGTTCCGCGACGGTGCCATCGCCCGCAAAATTGCCGACCGTATCACCGCCGAAGTGCAGCCCGGGCGACATTACAGCTTCATGGAGTTCTGCGGTGGCCACACCCATGCCATCGCGCGCTACGGTATTGCCGAACTGCTGCCCGCCAACGTGCGCATGGTGCACGGCCCCGGCTGCCCGGTCTGCGTGCTGCCGATTGGCCGCATTGATCTGGCTATTGCGTTGGCGCTGGAGCGCAACGTCATCGTCTGCACCTACGGCGACACCATGCGCGTGCCCGCCTCCCACGGGCTCTCGCTGATCAAGGCCAAGGCCCGGGGTGGCGACATTCGCATGGTGTATTCAGGCGCCGACGCCTTGGCCATTGCGCGCCAGAACCCGGAGCGCGAAGTGGTGTTTTTCGCCATCGGTTTTGAGACCACCACCCCGCCCACCGCGCTGATCATTCGGGATGCGCAGCGCGAAGGGCTGGCCAACTTCAGCGTGCTGTGCTGCCATGTGCTGACGCCCCCGGCCATCACGCACATTCTGGAATCGCCCGAAGTGCAGCAATTCGGCACGGTGCCGATTGACGGCTTCATCGGCCCGGCCCATGTGAGCATCATCATCGGCTCGGGGCCCTATGAGCATTTTGCGCACACCTACCGCAAACCGGTCGTGATCGCCGGGTTTGAACCGTTGGACGTGATGCAGGCCGTGCTGATGTTGGTGCGCCAGGTCAACGAGGGTCGGTTTGAAGTTGAAAACGAATTCACCCGGGCCGTTACCCGGGAGGGCAATCTGAGCGCCCAGGCCCTGATGGACGAGGTGTTTGAGTTGCGCACCAGCTTTGAGTGGCGCGGCCTGGGTGAGGTGCCCTACAGCGCCCTGCAAATCCGCCCCGCCTTGGCGCCGTTTGATGCCGAACAGCGGTTTGCACTGCACTACCAGCCGGTGGCCGACAACAAGGCCTGCGAGTGCGGCGCGATTCTGCGCGGGGTCAAAAAACCCAGCGACTGCAAAATATTTGGCACCGTCTGCACCCCCGAAAACCCGGTTGGCTCCTGCATGGTGTCCAGCGAAGGGGCGTGCGCCGCGCATTATTCCTACGGTCGCTTCCGTGACATTGCCATCGTGGCCCAGACGGCCACCCCCTCACTTTGACCCTGGACGTTGACCATGACCCGAAAAAACTACAGCCGTCCGCTGGACCTCAAACAGGGCCGCATCGACATGGGCCACGGTGCCGGTGGACGCGCGGCGGCCCAGCTGATCGAAGAACTGTTTGTGACGGTTTTTGACAACTCTTTTCTGCGCCAGGGCGACGACGGCGCGAGCTTCCCCGTTCCGGTCGGGGGCCGCATGGTGATGGCGACCGACGGGCATGTGGTGTCGCCCCTGTTTTTCCCCGGGGGTGACGTGGGTTGCCTGAGCGTGCACGGCACGATCAATGACGTGGCCATGTTGGGCGCGACGCCGCTGTACCTGGCGGCCAGTTTTATTCTGGAAGAAGGCTTTGCACTGAGCGAACTCAAACGCATTGTGGACAGCATGGCGGCGGCCGCGCGGGACGCGGGCGTACCGGTCATCACCGGTGACACCAAGGTGGTGGAGCGCGGCAAGGGCGACGGCGTGTTCATCAGCACCACCGGCGTGGGCGTGGTGGCGGCGGGCGTGCATATCTCGGGCAGCCATGCGCGCCCCGGGGATGTCATTTTGCTGTCCGGCACCATCGGCGACCACGGTGTGGCGGTGATGTCCCAGCGCGAATCGCTGGAGTTTGAAACCACCATCGAGTCCGACACCGCCGCCCTGCACACCCTGGTGGCGGCGATGCTGGCCGCCGCCCCCGGTGGCGTGCGCGTGCTGCGCGACCCGACCCGCGGCGGCCTGGCCACCACCCTGAATGAAATCGCGGGCCAGTCGGGGGTCGGCATGGTGCTGGAAGAAGCGGCCATTCCGGTGTTGCCGCAAGTCGATGCCGCGTGCGAACTATTGGGTCTGGACCCGCTCTATGTGGCCAACGAGGGCAAGCTTGTGGCCATCTGCAGCCCCGAGTCGGCGGCGGCGGTGTTGACGGCCATACAGGCGCATCCTCTGGGCGCGCGGGCGGTCCAGATTGGCGTGGTGACCGAAGACGCGCACCACTTTGTGCAGATGAACACCCGCTTTGGCGGCCGCCGGGTGGTGGACTGGCTGAGCGGCGAGCAGTTGCCGCGCATCTGCTGACACGCCCAAGGGCCTCTTGCGGCAGTCAAACCGCTGCGTCAAACTGGATCTGGTTGCGCCCGGCGGCCTTGGCCTGGTACATGGCGGCATCGGCTTTCTTCATGACGTCCTGCAAAGACACGTCGTAGCCCCTGAACAGGGCCACCCCCAGGCTGGCGGTGCAACGGTGATCGATCAAAGAGGTGTCTGGTCCGTTGGACGCCGTGCAGAGCAGGTAGGGCATGGACAAGGCGGCCAGAATTTTGCTGGCGATCTGCTGGCCCTGCTCGGCCGCTGCGCTGGCCTCGGTGCTCAGGCCGTTGAGAATCACCACAAATTCGTCGCCACCGGTGCGCCCCACGGTGTCCACTTGCCGTATGCAGTGACGCAGCCGCTGGGCCACTTCCACCAACAGCAAGTCTCCGGTGGCGTGGCCGTGCGTGTCGTTCAGTGGCTTGAAGTTGTCAAGGTCAAGATAAATCAGCGCGCCGTAGCTGCCGCTGCGTTGCCCGCCCGCCATGGCCGACTGCAGCCGGTCTGACAGCATGCGCCGGTTGGGCAGGGTGGTGAGCGGGTCAAAGTACGCCAGGCTGCGTATGTCGTCCTCCATTTTCTTGCGCTCGGTGATGTCGTGCGCGGAGGCCGAAACGCCCAGCACCGCTCCGTCATCGCCACGGTACACGCTGGTGCTGCACACCACCTCGGTGATGTGCCCGTTGGCATGCCGCAAGCCCAAGGCGCAGTTTTTGACCGCCCCTTGCGCAAGCGTGTCAAGAAACGCGGTGTGGGCTTTGTCCGGCTCGGTGAAGTAGTTGGCAAACTCGCTCCCGATCAGCGATGGGCGTTGCCGCCCCGTGGCGAGTTCCGTGGCGTGGTTGACATCGGTGATTTTTCCGTCACAGCCGATGATGATCAGCGGGTCCTGGTTGACCTCAATCAGCGTGCGCGCATACAGGGCGGCATCGTGTGCCTGCTTTTCCAACTGTTTGCGTTCGGTGATGTCGGCGATATAGCCGACGACCTTCATCACCTTGCCGTCACGCATCTCGGCCTGGCCCTGGGTGCGAATCCAGAGCTGGCGTTGCTTGACCGTCACAAACCGGCACTCCAGGTCGTAAGGCACGCCTTGTTCAGTGCAGAGCCAAAACGCTTTAAGAACAATTTTCCGGTCTTCAGGCGGGTAGCAGGCCGCGCTTTTTTCAATAGCGGCCTGCACCTTTTTGCCCTCGGTTTCAACCGGCATGTCATGGATATGGAAGGTTTCCGCGGTCCAGTACATGCTGGATTTTTCAGTGTCCCACTCCCAGCCACCGATTTTTCCCAAGTGTTGGGACTGGCGCAGCAGCGTTTTGCTTTGTTGCAGGGCGCGCTCGCGGTCTTCGAGTCGATCCAGCATCGCATTGAAGTGCAGGGCCAACTGCGCGGCTTCGTCCGTGCCCGACACCTCGGCCCGCATCTGGCCATGCCCCAGCTGCAGCGCACGCGCCACGTGTTCCACCTGGCGCAGCCGGCGTGTCTGGTAGCGGGCCGTGAATGACGCGAGCAAAGCGCCGAAAATGATTGAAAAAATCGTAAAAACCACGATGTCGCGCTTGGTTTTTGAAAATTCTGCGTCAAAGCTGTCGTTGGCCACCCCCACGCGCACCCAGCCAGTGTGCTGTTGGCCGAGCAGGATGGGCTGGGTCACATCGGTGACATGGCCACGCATCACCAAGACTCTGGGGTGGGTGGACTCGGGCAAATCGGTCAGGTATTGACCGCGGCGCGTCACGTCCTGATGCGCCAGGATCAAGCCCGCCGTGTCCAACACCATGGCATAACGCAGATCGGGGAATTGCGCCACGCCCTGCACAATTTCCTGCAGCCCGCTGTAATCCCGCGCGCTCACCCACACACTGGATGACGTGGCCAGACTGCTGGCCAGGGCCATCACCTGTTCTTTTTGCTGCTGGGTTTCCTGGTGTTGCTGGCGCCGCAGCATTTCCCAGCCAAACAGGGACAAAACCAGGGTCAGCGCCAGTGTCACCTCGATCACCAGTTGCCGATAAAGGGTTTTGGTCAGCGCGACCTTCAGGGTGTGAATCATGACGGACTTTCAACCGGTCGCACGTCGCGTTCAAAACGCGCAATGTAGTCTGCCACTACCTTGTAATGGGCATCGCTGGAAGGGTGAAAGCGCGTGGTTTGCATGCTGTCAAGAATGACGCGACCCGGTGCCGTTTGCGGCAAAGCCAGCAGCATGGCCGTGACCTGCTGGGCCAGTGCGGCAGGCACATCGTCGCGCACCATGACCGAGTTATTGAGCAACGACGGCGTTTCCCAGGCGATCTGTAGCTGGGCTGCTTCTTGGGGGTGATCCTGTTGAAACAGCCGCCAGGGCGGTGGCCAGGTGGCCCCGGCGGCGGTCTGCTTGAGGTACACATTCATGATGGAAGATTCTTGCGAGCCCACATACACGTTTTGGATATCACGCCGGATGTTGATGCCGTGTGCGTGCAGATAAGCCTGCGGCATGATGGCGGCTGCCAGCGCCGTGTACGAGGGGTAACTCACGCTTTTGCCCTTCAGATCGGCCGGCTGTGCAATGCCCCCGTCTTTGCGCACCAGAAAAATACCTTTGAAGTCCGACGCATCGCCCGCCATGGCGATCACGTGGTAGCCGACCTGGATGGCTTGCAAGGTTTGCCAGGGGTTGGGCAGCAAAAAATCAGGACCGCGCTGGCGAAACTTTTTTTCAAACGCCTGGTAATCCCGGGATGACTCCAGCTCAATCCTCACGCCCTGCAATTGGCGGTTCAGGTGATCCACCAGAGGCTGGTAGGCCGCGCTGAGCTTCTCCGGGTTGTGCAAGGGATGCACCGCCAGCCGGTAAACCCGCGCCTGGCTTGCCTTGGGGGTGCGGCTGTATTGCAGGGTCGCGTCGGATGACTCTGGCGCGCAAGCCACGAGCGCCCAACTGGTGACCAGGAGCGCCAGGAAGTTGACCAGGGCCCCCAAACCCTGCGTTCTGTTTGCATGCATAAGAGCCACGTTTCTAGTTTGTTTTTTTGATGATAGCGGCTGTTATTTGTTGTTGCTTGGATTTTTCAGGCCGCGACGTTACTGCAGGCGCTGCAGAAGCTCCAGAGTGGGATAGCCGTCTGCGGGCAGGCCCAGGCTGCGCTGGTAGTGGCGAATGCCGCGCTGCGTGGCCGGGCCGAGCATGCCGTCGGGCGTGCCGCTGTCAAAACCGCGGGCGTTCAGCGCCGCCTGCAGCGCCAGCAACTGGCTGCGCGTCAGGGCGGTTAAATCGCGCGGCCAGAGTGCTTGCACTGCAGGGCCGCCGGCCAGGCGTTGCGCCAGCAGGCTGACGGCGAGCGCGTAGCTGGTCGAGTTGTTGTAGCGCAGGATGGTGCGGAAGTTGGCGCCGACCAAAAAGGCGGGGCCGCGCGCGCTGGCGGGCAGCAGGATGGCGCTGTCGGGCAACATCGGCAGCGGTGCGCCGTCCATCGCTTGCACGCCCTCGTCTGCCCAAAGGCTGGCGGGCTGGCGCACATCGGCGTCGGCGCGCGCGTAGTCAAAGCCCGGCGGCAGGCGCACTTCCAGCCCCCACGGCTGGCCGGCCTGCCAACCCGATTTGGCCAAAAAGTTGGCGGTGGACGCCATCACGTCGGGCACGCTGCCCCACAGGTCGCGTCGGCCATCGCCATCGGCATCGACCGCATGGGCCAGGTAGTTGGAGGGTAAAAACTGTGTCTGCCCCATCGCACCGGCCCACGACCCAATCATCTGCGCACGGTCGATGTCGCGGTTTTGCAGGATTTTCAAGGCGGCGAGCAACTGGCCCTGCGCCCATGCCTCGCGTCGGCCCTCAAAACCGAGCGTCGCCAGGGCGTCGATGGTCGGGATGTCGCCGACAAAACTGCCGTAATGGCTCTCCATGCCCCAGATCGCGACCAGGGTCTCGGCCGGGACGCCGTAGCGCGCGGCAATGGGATCGATCACCGGGCGCAGTGGCTGCAGCTTGTCCTGGCCCCGGGCGATGCGCTGCGGTGACAGTGCGTTGCCGAGATAGTCGCCGACCGTGCGGGTGAACTCGGGCTGCGCCCGATCCAGCTCAATGACGCGCGGGAGGAAGCGGACGGTGTCGAAGGCGTTTTTGAGCGTGGCCTCGTCGATACCCGCTGCGCGGGCGCTGGTGCTGAAGTCGGCTATCCAGCGGCCAAACTTCTGGCGGTGGTCCAGCGCGGCGGATGCGGCTGGGGTCGGGCTGGCAACAACCGACGCTGGCACTTTGGTTTCGACCGGTGGTGCGGTGGAACAACCGGCCAGCGCAAGGCTGGTCAGCAACGCAGTCACAAGGCTGCAGCGCGCTGACGCTGAAAAATAAAGGGGTGTGTTGTGCATACGCCCGATTTTCGTCCTTGTCGAAAGCCTGTATTGTTGGCAACCCCGTGGCGGCCCGCTGTGGGCTCCGCCACGCGGCACAATTCCCATATGCCCCACCCTCGCAGCCCTGTCATCGGCCACTTTCGCCCGCGCATCACCCTGCAAACGCTGGACCGCGGCCACGGGCTGCTGGGCCTTAAACCGCAAGGCAAACTCGGCCCCCGCGGCGACAGCGTGACGCTGGCCCAGTTCGACTGGACCTATCAGACCGAGGCGGGTGACCGCTGGCAAACGCCCGCCCCCAGCTCAATCCTGAACAATCGCCCGGCGTCTGTGCAGGAACTGTTCGACACCGGCGGCCCGGTGGTGCAGATGCAGCGCGACCTGGCCGCTGAAGCCGACGCGATGGACTTGGTGTGGGACATGGGCTTTGTCCCGTTGGCCGACAGCACTTTTCAATGGCGCAGCCGTGCTCGCAGCCCGGTGTTGGGTGCCGTGTGGACGCTGCCGCAAGAAGCGTTGTTTGGCGACTTCTGGGCCGACCAAATCCCGCAACTGCAAGCCCAAGGCTGGTCGGTGGTGGTGCAACCCGGCTTTGCCCACGAGAGCGTGCCGGTGCAACGCTGGAAGCTGGTGGTCAGTCCCGACACCGGTGAGGTGCTGGGCAAGGAGCTTGACAGCCCGCTGGTCAAACCCGAGCGGGGTGTCGACAAGCTGCACCTCCCGGCACGCGAAGGGGCCTGGCTGCTGAGCCTGGGTATCGAAATCGACGGTCAAACGCTGGACCTGGCGCCCCTGCTGGCCGACCTGCTGCGCCGCGACGCCCGCTGGCTCAACGCGGCGCAATTCGCCGCCATCGACGACCTGGCCATCGTGTCGCTGCGCGCGCCGGGGGGCAAGCGCATCGATGCGCCCGCCGCGCCGCTCAAGGCCATCATCGGCGCGATGGTGGACCTGCTGACCGACCCGCTTCGCCAGCCACATCAGGGCTTGCTGCGCCTGGGCGCGTGGGAGGCGCGTCGGCTTGATGCCTTGCGTGCCAGCCTGCTGGAAACCCACCGTGTGGGGGCGCACAACACTTGGCAACTCGAAGGCGATTTGGGTCTGGCCAGCCTGGCCCAGCGCTTGAAAGCCCTGGGTGCGCCGCAAGCCGTGGCCGCACCCGCAGGCCTGCAAGTGCAACTGCGCCCCTACCAGCTGGAAGGCCTGGCCTGGCTGCAATACCTGCGCCGGCACAGCCTGGGCGGCATCCTGGCCGACGACATGGGTCTGGGCAAAACCGCGCAGGCGCTGGCCCATGTGCTGACAGAAAAACACGCCGGGCGACTCGATCGGCCGGTGCTGGTGGTGGTGCCCACGTCGCTCATCTTCAACTGGCAGCTTGAGGCCCAACGCATGGCCCCCGGCCTGCGCCTGCTGACTTTGCAGGGGCCGCAGCGTGCAGCGCTGTTTGACCAAATGCCTGATCACGACCTGGTGTTGACCACTTACCCGCTGCTGTGGCGCGACGCGGAGGCGCTGGCCGCGCAGCCCTTTCACCTGGTGATCCTGGACGAAGCGCAGATGGTGAAAAACGCGGGCAGCCGCAGCGCCCGCGCCCTGCGCCGCCTGCAAACGCGCCACAGCCTGTGCCTGACCGGCACGCCGATGGAGAATCATCTGGGCGAGCTGTGGGCCCAGTTTGACTGGCTGATGCCCGGCTTTCTGGGCGATGCGCGCCACTTTGCCGCCCACTGGCGCAAGCCGATCGAGGAGAACGGCGAAACCCTGCGCGCGGCGCTGCTGGCCCAGCGCGTGCGCCCCTTCATCCTGCGCCGCCGCAAGCAGGATGTGGCCAGCGAACTGCCGCCGCGCACCGAGGTCATCCAGCGCGTGCAGCTGCAGGGCCAGCAACGCGAACTGTACGAGAGCGTGCGCGTCGCGGCCGATGTGCAGGTGCGCCGCGTGCTGCAACGCCAGAGTTTTAACGGCGCGCAAATCAGCATCCTGGACGCGCTGCTCAAGCTGCGTCAGGTCTGCTGCGACCCGTATCTGGTCAAGGGCAGCCAACATGGCCCCAGCATGTCGCGCGCCAAGCTGGAGTTGCTGGCCGACCTGCTGCCCACACTGGTAGAAGAAGGACGCCGCGTGCTGGTGTTCTCGCAGTTCACCGAGCTGCTAGCCCTGATTGCAGAACAACTGCAGGCCCTGAAGTTGCCGTTTCTGAGTCTGACCGGCCAGACCCCAACCCAGGCGCGCGGCAAGGTGGTGCAGCGGTTTCAGGCGCTGGAAGTGCCCGTGCTGTTGCTCAGCCTGAAGGCCGGCGGCATCGGCCTGAACCTGACCGCTGCCGATACCGTGATTCACATGGACCCGTGGTGGAACCCCGCCGTGGAAGAACAGGCGACCGCGCGCGCCCACCGCATCGGCCAGGACCGGCCGGTGTTCGTCTACAAACTGGTGGTGCAAGGCAGTATTGAGGAGCGCATGCTGGAATTGCAGGCGCGCAAACTGGCGCTGGCCAACAGCGTGCTGGGGCACGACAACGAAGGTACGCTCAAGTTTGACGCCGCGGATCTGGATGCCTTACTGGCCCCGTTACTACACTTCACGGCATGAGAACTTTCAAACAGGCGTGACCACAAGATGTCTCTACTGATTATTGATGCACTGAACATCATCCGGCGCATCCACGAGGCGGTGCCCGGGGAAGAAAGCGAGGAGCGGGTGGCAGACACCGTCACCTCCAGCCTGGCCTCCTTCCGGCGCGCCCTCAACACGCACCGCCCGACCCATGCCGTGGCGGTGTTTGACCATGGCGGCCGCACCTGGAAGCATGCGCTTTATGCGCCCTACCAGGCCCACCGAAAACCCATGCCGCAACTGTTGCGCGACGGCTTGCTGACCCTCAAGCAAGAACTGCGGAGCCTCGGTTTGCACTGGATTGCCATTGAGGGCATCGAGGCCGACGACGCCATTGCCGCCTTAGCGGAAAAGTGGTGCCAGGCCAGTTCTGAGAGGGCCATTATTTTGTCGACCGACAAGGACTTTTTGCAACTGCTGAGTGAGCAGGTGTGCATCTACGATCACTTCAAGGGCCTGTGGCGCGACGAGGTCTATGTGCTGGAAAAATTCGGCGTCAAACCGTCCCAGATGGGCGATCTACTGGCCCTCATGGGCGATGCGGTGGATGGCATTCCGGGGGTAGACAAGGTCGGCCTCAAAACCGCCGCCGGCCTGCTTCGCATTCACGGCCATCTGGACCGGGTGATCTCCAACGCCGACAAGGTGTCAGGACAAGTCGGTGCCAACCTGCGCCAAGGGGTTGAGATGGCGCGGCTGTCCAGACAACTGGTGTCCTTCAAGACCGATATGCCGCTGGGTTTGACTTGGCGGATGTTGTCGCAGACGCAGGCTTAGCGGTTGACTTTGACCGCCAGTGCGACTGGCTTGATTTTGTGCATGCCGCTTCAGATGCCGCGCGACGGGTGCTACTATAGTGACACCTTTTGGAGAATGCCATGTCCCAGACCACCACCCTCAAACTCCCCGATGCGTTAAAGGCCACCATAGCCCAAGTGGCCGCGCTGGAGGGAAAAACCTCCCATGCACTGATGGTGGAAACACTTCAAACCGCGATGGACGATGCCTTGGCGCGCCAACAGTTTTACGCCAACGCTGAAGCGGCCATGGCAGACACGCTGCGCACCAACCAGGCCTATCGACCTGAAGACGTCAAGGCCTATATCTTGGCGCGCGCGCAGGGATGCAACCCGGTGCGGCCCACGCCCGTGCCCTTTGATCCCTCGAAGCCCATGGCGAACGCATGAACGAGGTTCAGTACACCGAGCAGGCATTGAACGACCTTGAAAGAGTGACCGATTTCTTGTTGGGCACTGACCCTAAGGCGGCTCTCGCCACCGTGGGCATTATTTTTGAAGCGCTGGCAATTTTGACGCACAGCCCCGAGATTGGGCGCAAGGTGCGCCCGGGCTATAGGGAGTTGGTGATATCCCGTGGCCATTCGGGCTATTTGGCGCTGTACCAATTTTTCCCGGTCACCCAAAAGGTACTGGTATTGGCGGTGCGCCACCAGCGCGAGGCGGGGTACAAGAGCGTTTGAAACCGGTATAGCCTACAATCTAAAAACACCCGCGAAGTCGTTTCGGACGTTAAGAGAAGGGGGCGAAAGCCAGCATGCACTCGTCGCGGGTGTTTTTTATCAGGCGCTCCAGGCGCCTATTTTTTTGCGCAACGAGTCGGTAGCCACCAGCTTATGCTTGCCCCGAATCTCCTCGACGTGCCGGTAGCCAATGCCATCGATGACCTTCACAAACACGATGACATCGCGGCCAATTTTGTTCTTGCCGTCTGCAAACACGTTATCCGGTTGCGCAGTTATCAAGGGAATCAGTCCAAAGTCGTCTAGTACGACAGCGACCTGTCCACGCCTGCTTTCTTTAGCTGGGTCGCCGTGTTGCTTGATGGTGTGGCGCACGCCGTAGTTGTCCAAGACGCGGGTGAATCCAGCAACATCAATCCCGGTTTTTTCAAGAATCAGCCCGGCGTTATCGACTTTCCCGATGATCGTGACTGTGCGCCGATCCGCAATGTGCATGGCCTCGCTGGCAAATTTTGTAATCTCTGCGCTGTTTGCGGGGGGGTGACACATCACGCCCGCCAGCCAACGGCGCCGTCCACCGCCACCTGCTGCGCACGGCCGACGGCTTCTAAAGTTTGGAGCAGCATAGGCAGGCCTTTCTTCCAGGGGCCGCGGCCTTTGAAGTGGGCCTCCAGAGCAGCGAGGGTGAGCGGTACGGCGCTGCTGGTCAGCACCTGGGCCACAGCGCGAACCTGCTCTGGCAGCGTCGCAGGCCAGGCCTGGGCGGCGCTGCCCGCTGGCTTGACGGCTGGCGCTGCCTGTGTCGCAGCGCTACCAATTTGTGACAGATTTTCATCAAGTAAATCGAGCTCTAGCGCATGATTAACATGCTGGAGTAGCTCATTATTTGATAGCGTTTTTTGCGGGTTTTGAAACGCCGGGCGCAGCCAGCGGATGGTGCCAGCGGCTTCTTCCAGCACGCGTTTGGCGTTGAGGGCGACCAAGCGCTCCAACAAAGTTTCAGTCCAGACTTGGCGAGTCGTCCCATCGTCCCAAGGTACCGAACCCAAATCACTCCAGCCGTAGGCTTGCAGCACTGCAGCATCCAGTTCGTCGTGCAGAGTGCGCAGCACGCTGACCAGGCCTTGCTCGTGCAGCATCTTCTCTTTGGGCGAGAGCACTTCGTTGCGGCGAAGTTTTTCCAGCACGTTGTACAAACCAGTGAGCGTGATCGACGCGTGGGCGGCTTGCCGTGCTTTGCGGTGTGCGTCAAGTTGCTCGGCGCGTGTGCGGATGCGTTCGGCCAGTTCGGGGGTCAGGCCAGTGTCGTCTGTGGGAAAGGCAAAGGTTTCAAAGCAGGACGTGTTGTTGTAAACAGGATCGTTTCCAACACCAAGCCGACCGCCAGCGGCAAATGCCCAGTCCACATGCACAACACTGCTCAATACGCCCAACATCAGCGCATCGTCACTGCCGATGACACGTATTTTTTGATCTGGCGTGACCGAGCCAGAAATGAAACTAAAAAGACGGTGTTTTGCAGTTTCGGTGGTCCCGATGTAGCGGTAGAGTCCCGCAATGGCTTGCCGAAGCTGGATATTCGTCCGGCGAAAAAGCCACCAGTTTTCACGCAACGACTTGTCATTGCTGACATCCCGTTCCGGCTTCACACGCTCATACAAACGTTGAAAGCATGCAGGGAACTGGGCGCGAACCTCTTCCAGCGTTAATCCATAAAGATCAATGACGTGTACGCCTCGTGAGCGTTGTGTGAGGTCCTTGCCGTTGAGATATGGACGGATTCTGTTGGGCTCAATGTCAAGCAAAGGGTCACCCGGTTCGACGATGAAGCCAGCCCCCACCAAGATCATGCCCATGGCTGACACGCGTGAATTGGATGCCAGCCGTTGCGCCCTGGAAACATTGGCACCGAGAGTCAATGTTTCATGAATGACACCATAGCGTTCCGCCACCGCAACAGTGAAATCATCCGTATCGGATGCTATTTCTGAGACGACAGATTGAAAAACCCCTTCGCCATTGCCTGCAGCACCAACCGTCATGGCAATGCGGACAGCGGCTCCTTGGGCGCTGTCCACCCACGGGTGATCAGGGATAGCGAATGCGAGATGAATCGGGGGTTTACCACTCAGATGACTACCCACCACCCGGCGGTTGTAGGTCATGGAAAGACTGTTGGTTGTAATCAAGCCAAATTGACGTGCATTGCCGTTTGCCACTGTCTCAGCCGCTTTGTGCCACCAATACATCACAAAATCCGCGCTATCGGGCACGGCGGGATAAACATCGCGCAATGTCGTGACATAGCCGTCCCCGAGTGCTTCCCGCATTTTCAACTTGCCAATGAAAGGTGGATTCCCAACCACAAAATCAACCTGCGGCCATTCGGCTCGGCGTGGATTCAGGTAGTTCCACTGCGGCACTTGAGCGGACTCATCCGGCACCCCGTCCCCGGTGGCGGCATGCGTTTTAAAGGTTTTACCGTCCCAGCGGGTGATGGGCTTGCCGCTGCTGTCCAGTGCCAGCGCTTGGCGATCGTAAGCCAGCACGGCATCGCGACATTCAATGTTGCCGTAGTCGTGAACAACGGGTTCAGCCACACTGCCCAAACCTTGCGTGCGAATGTGCCACTGCAGGTAACCAATCCACAGCACTAACTCGGCCAGTGCGGCAGCGCGTTCATTCAATTCAATGCCGCGCAACTGTTGCAGGGTGACGGTTTCGCCACCAAAGCCCAGTGATGCTTGTCCCTCGCCCAAATCGCCCAATTGGTTGATTACTTCGCCCTCCAACCGCTTCAAGTGCTCCAGCGTGACATACAAAAAATTGCCACTACCGCAGGCCGGGTCCAGTACGCGCACGCTGCACAACTGGTGGTGAAACGCTTTGACCCACTGCCGCGCCTCACGCCATTTGGCGCGCACGGCAGCCGCGTGCCGGTCGGCCGCGGGAAAGTCGGCTTTGCTTTTAACCTCGACCGGATGAGCTTCCAGCTCGGCAGCCTCATGCGCCAGCACCAACGCGGCGGCTTGGGCGATGGCCCAGTCGGCACGCAAAGGTTCAATCACCGTGGGCAACACCAGCCGTTCGACATAGGCGCGTGGCGTGTAGTGCGCGCCCAAGGCGTGACGCTCGGTGGGGTCGAGCGCGCGCTCCAGCAAGGTGCCAAAAATGGCGGGTTCGACTTCGCGCCAGTTGGCTTGTGCGGCAGCGATCAGTAGGTCGATTTGCTCGGGTTTGAGCAGCAGGCTGTAGCCGTCAGCGCCGCTATTTTTGAACAGCTTGCCGTTGAATTTGAGCACTGGCTTGGCCAGCGCAGCGCTGAAGCCGCCAATGTCCATGTCGGCCCACAGCAGGCGCAGCATCTGTTGCAGCGTGGCAGGGGCATCGCGGTGGGTTTTGAGTAGGCCGATGAAGGCGCCTTTGGGCAGCAACTCAACGTCCTCGGCAAACATGCTGAAGAGACAGCGCGTGAGGTAGCTTGCGATTATTTCAGGAGCTGATTGCTTAAAGTTTTCAGCCAGGGTTGGGGCAGGGGTTTCAAGTGATTTGGCCAACTGCGCCAGCAGCTTGGCGACCTCGCGGGTGACCTCGGCGCTAATGCGGGCGGGGTTGAGGCTATCGGGTTCCAGCCAGATTTGGCGCAGGCGTTGGCGAATTTCGGGGCGGGCCAGGTCGGCGAGTTGCAGCCGGTGACTGCGCGGGTCGGGGAACGGGATGTAGGTGCCGCCGCTCATGCTGAATTCGGCAAACACTTCAATCACAGTGCCCACATCAACCACCAGCACAAAGGGCGGGCGGCCATCGCTGGCGGGCAAGGCGCGAACATAGCCTTCGCCCTGTTTGTGGGCGCGCAACAGGCCGTCGTCAAAGCCCTTGGTGTGGGCGCCCTTCTTTTGCTTTTTGGCTTCCAGCACGAAGTGGCCGCGCTTGTAGCAGTCGATGCGCCCGGCGCTGCTGGAGCCGTCGCCGTAGCGGAAGGTCACCGGGCGCTCAAACATGTAGTCTTGTGCGGGCGTGGCGTGCGGTTTGTCCACCCCCAGCAGAGCGCACAGGTCGCTGACAAAGCTTTGCGCGGTGGACAGCTCACTGGCCGTGGTGCCTTGCCAGCGCTGGATGAAAGCGTAGGCGGCTGGGTTGTCGTCGTTGAGTTTGGCGCTGATGTCAGCCGTCAGGTGCGCCGTGCCCTGCGGTGTTTTGTTGATTGATCCCATGTGGGGATCATAGGGGGCGGCGGCACCCTCATCACAAAGCCGTTAAACCGCCTCGACCGCGTCGCCTGGCGTCTGGCTTTCCATCAATTTCAGCAAGCGCAGCGATGCCGGGCGCGTCAGTGCCAGGGTTGATTCAGTTTCAATCACCCGTGCTGCGGTCATGGGCAAGTCATCCTGCGCAAGATCGGCAGGAGGGATGATTGGTGCTGGCATGTGCGCCTTAACTTTCCAACACCCCATGCAGCGCCACAAACGCCTGCGTCAGCTTATGGCCGGGGTCCATGTAGATCATGGGCAGGGATTGCTCATGCGATTCACGAATCTTGACCGAGGACGGCAGGTAGGGTTGCAGCACCGGCAGACCTTCCGCCACCAACTCGGCCACCATGCGTTGGGGCAGGTTGGCGCGCGGCTGAAACTGGTTCACCACAATGCCCTTCACCTCGAGATCGGGGTTGTGGTCGGCGCGAATTTCGCGCACGTTGTCCATCAGGGTGTAGAGCGCCTTGCGGGCAAACTCATCACAGTCAAACGGAATCAGGCAACCGCTAGCGCCGATCAGCGCCGAGCGGGTAAAGAAGTTCAGCGCGGGCGGCGTGTCGATGTAAATGCGGTCATAGCCGCCGTCGAGTTGCTGCAAGGCTTCGCGCAGTTTGAATATCTTCTGGCGTGATTCGAGCTTGCTCTCCAGCTCGCCCAAATGGGGGCTGGACGGCATGACGTGAAGGTGCTCGTGCGGCGTGGTGACGATGAACTCGGTGGGCAGCACGCTGCGAAAACTGTAGCTCAGC
>CAJAFJ010000745.1 GCA_903938955.1 uncultured beta proteobacterium
CGACAACCGCAACTGGGAACTGCTGCCCGACAACGGCCCGCAGCGCCGTTTCAGCCAAAGCCGCGCCGTCGCGCTGGACATGGAAAGCGCTACCATCGCCGCCAACGGTTTCAGGTTTCGGGTACCCTACGGCACCTTGCTATGTGTGAGCGACAAACCGCTGCACGGCGAGATCAAACTGCCTGGTATGGCGAACCAGTTTTACCGCGAACGCGTGGACCAGCATTTACGCATCGGCATGCGGGCGATTGAACTGCTGCGCGAGCAGGGGATTGACCAGTTGCACAGCCGCAAGCTGCGCAGTTTTGCAGAGGTAGCGTTTCAGTAAGGTGACGCATGCCGGTGCCGGCCCCCTGGCTACACGCGGATGATGTCGCCCTTGAGTGAGTAGAGGATGGCAATAACGTCTTTTTTGACATCCTCGTCCAGACCGTTTTTAGCCATCGCCCCGATGATGTCATCCATCACCGCCAGATATTCCTGCTCACTGATGTTCATGCCCTTGTGCGCCGTGAGCATGTTCTTGCCGGTGTAGGGTTCAGGACCGCCAGAACCCATGCAAAAAAACTCACTCGCCATCTGCTTGAGATGATTCAGATCCTTGACGTTTTCGAAGCGGGTTTTGACAAGGGGGTTGCTCAAGTGCGCGGCAATAACATCATCGACGAGATGGGCGATGCCGACCTTGCCGCCTAGTCGCTGGTAGAGCGTCGTAGTAATCGTAGTCATTGGCGTATCCTTTTTGCGTTGAGGAGGTTGCGAAACCAGCGACGTGCACCGTGGTGGAATGCTGGCAAAAAATGTTAGGCGGAAAGTAGTGGCGACCGCTTGCGAATTAGCAACGCAAGCGCCAAAACGCTGCGTGCCGGTTCAGCACCCTGTACGCTATACGAGCGACGCGCGCCGTTGGCGCAGTTCAAATCCGCCGTCTGAACAGTCCAAAGGCGACCAGCAACATCAGCGTGGCAAAACCAGCCAGTCGCCCCGCATGCGGCAGCACGCTGGCCACATCGCCGTTGCGCAACAGTACATTGAGCAAGCCCTCCAGGCCCCAGTTCATGGGCGAGTAGGTGGCGATCTTTTGCATCACCGGGGGCATGACAAATAGCGGCACCATCACGCCGCCCAAGGCGGCCATCAGCACATTAAGAATGGGGCCCAGCGTGGCGGCCTGTGCGTGGGTGCTGACCAGGCAGGCCACGGCCAACGCCAGACTGACGGCCGCCAGGCTGATGGCCAACAGCATCAGCAGCAACGCGCCCCAGTTGACGCCTTGCAGCGACAAGCCTTCACCGCCGATTTCGGGCATGAGCCAGACGCCCACCGCCAGCATCAGCGTCGCCTGCACGCCGTTGACGCCCAGGTAGGGCACGATCTTGCTCACGATCAACTGCCACGGCTTAGCACCCAGGCTGCGCAAGCGCGACAGGGCACCGCACGCGCGCTCTTCCACAAACAAGCCCGCGATGGAGGCCACCACAAAGAACATGCCAAACACCAGCCAGGCCGGCACGTTTTGCTGTACGGCGGTTGGGCGCGGCCCCTCGCTCAGGCGCTCTGCCGCCACGGGCGCGTCGCCGCTCAAAGCGGAGGCATTGAGTTGGCGGGGCAACTTGGCCAGCAGGCCTTCCACACGCAGTTGCGCGGCGATGGCAAGCAGGCGCATGCGGTTGGTCGTAAACACGCTGTTGTCCAGACCCGGCTCGGTCAGCAGGCGCGCCTTGGCGTCACCCTGACTGGCGAGGTTGTCCATGACTTTGGAGAAACCAGCTTCAACCAGCAGCACATATTTCAGGCGACCGGCGCGCACTTCGTCTTGCCACTGCGCGGGCAAGGGCTGCGCAACGCCGGCTTCTTCGGCCCAGCGTTCGATCAATTTGTCGGCTGTATTGCCTTGGTCCTGATTGACGACGGCGTAGGCCAGGCGCTTGGTGGCGGGGGTGTAGACGTCTTTCAGTGCCATCGACATGACGATGATGAACACCATCGGCATGATGAACAGCGCGCCCATGCCGTGGATGTCGCGTGACAGCGCCAGCAGTTCTTTTTTCATCAAGGCCAGCAGCATGGTCAGTCTCGCAACGAGTGGTGGGTGAGCGACATGAACAATTGCTCCAGATCGGCGTGGCCAAAGCGCGCATGACTGACCACCAGCCCCGCCGCATCCACGGCCGCGATGACGGCTGCCAAACTGCGCCGGGAAGCCAGCGTGAGCTGCACGCCCGCTCCCTGGCGGTTGACGTCCCCAAAGGGCGATAACAAGGTTTGCAAGCGCTCAGGCTCGTCGCCTTCAACCGCCAGCTGCAGCAGCGTTCCGCTGGCGTTGAGCAGCTCGCTTAAGACGCCTTGTGTCAGCACCCGGCCCTGGTCGAGGATGACCACACGGTCAGCGATGGCCTCGACCTCTTCCATGTAGTGCGAGGTGTAAATCACGGCACAGCCGTCCTGCGCCAACTGTTTGATGGCTTGCAGTAAAAATGCGCGCGATTGCGGGTCAACGCCAACAGTGGGTTCGTCGAACAGCAACAACTCGGGCCGATGCAGCAAGGCAATGGCCAGATTGAGGCGCCGTTTGAGCCCGCCCGACAGGCGATCGGCATGCACCGTGGCATAACGCTCCAATTGGGCAAAGGCCAGACATTCAGCAATGCGCGATTTTTTGTCGCTCCCCGACAAATGACCCACGCCAGCAAAACAGGCCAGATTCTCAACCACGCTCAAGCTGGGATAAAAGGCGTACTCCTGGGGCGCCACGGCAATGCGCGTCGGCTGGTGAGCGCGTGCTGCTGCCAGGGGTTGCTGGTCGATGGTGATGTCGCCGCTCTGCAGCGGCAGCAGCCCGGAGAGATGCGCAATGAGCGTGGTTTTACCGGCGCCATTGGGGCCGAGCAAGCCCAGCACCTCACCGCGCCGGGCCTCAAACGAGACCTCAGTGAGTGCCGCGACGCTCGCCGTGGGATAGCGAAAACTCAGGTTGCGGATGGCCAGCATCAGGCCACAGCGGTCTTGAGGGTCCGAAAAAACTCGGTCTCGCTCTCGGCTTGCGTGCGCAACATGTCGGCCAGCGCCTTGGGCTCGAAGGTCTCTCGGCCTTTGATCATGCGCGCGGCCTTCAAGGCAAATTCACGCCAACCATCGCCAATCTCGTTCAGGCGCTCCGACAGCAGGGCGAGTTCGGCCATGCCGGTGATGTGCGCGGCTTCCTGCAAGAACGCCGCGTAGATAAAGCGGAAACCCGCACCGCCGGTGCCGATTTCTTCCTGCATGCGCACAATGTGGCCGACGTAATTGAGGCTGTGCTCCGAGGTGTCGAGCTTGGCCACCTGGTTCGCCAGCATGCGCATGCCGCGCACACCGATGAGGGGAATGGGGCCCAACATGATGCGAGCGGTCTTTTTGATGGCACTTTTAACTGCTTCGGAACTGACTTCCGTGCGACCGACGCCGTCCAGAAAATACAACAAACCTTTGGGGGCGAGCGCCCCTTTGGCAAACCGGGCGCGCTGCAGGTCGGCACTGGCACAGCGCTGCGGCAGGTCAGCCACCGGATCGCTGATCAAATAATCGTCACCGTCTTTGCCATACACCAACAGGTTGTGTGCGTTGAAATGAAAACGCATGTCTTCCGGGAAGTACGGCAGCCAGAACACCGAGGTTTGCAGCCCGACCACTTTGCCTTGCGCCAGCAGTTCATCCAGCCGACACATACCGACTTCAGGCGAACGGAAGGTCTCAAAACGAAAATTGGCTTTGAACGGTTTACTCATGCCCTTGAGGATGAACTTGGGCGGCATGCGGTACGCAATGAGCGGAAAACCGGTGAGCTTGATCATCGGCAGGTAGGCGAACGACAAGGCGGAAGACAGGCCAAAGGCCATCGCTTCGGACAATTTCGCGCCGTGGTGCGTCATCAAGTTGGCGGCGGCACCGCTCTCGCAATGCGCCGCGTGACGATGCTGAAAAGGGGTCACGGTGGTGGTCATGGTCGGGTTTTCAACTGTTCAAGGGGCAGCCCAAGCGCTTCGGCATAACGGGCCAGCAGGCGCGGCGATAGCTGTGCGAAACGCTGCGGATTGAAATGTCGGCGAATACGCCATTGCCAGATGCCACTGACTTGAGACAGCAGCGCCACATCCATGCGGCGGGCACACATCCAGTATTCCAGCGGTGCGCTGTGGCCCGCCAGCACACGCATTTTGGCGTCGTCGGTCAGTGCCTGCATGCGGTGCACCG